>CAZTTW010000055.1:3579-12235 GCA_964616265.1 uncultured Myxococcales bacterium
TCGGCCGCGAGGGGAAAGTACCCGGGCTCGGCCAAGCCGACACCCTGGTCCTGCGTGACCAAGCCCGCGAGCTTTCCAAGACCGACCCGCAGCGCGCCGCTCATCTACTTCGCGCCTGGGTCGAATCCGACGGGGCGCAACATGCACCCGCCAACGAAGGCGCAGCAAGGAGATAGCGAATGCCAGGGAACGCTCTAGCCGAAATGACAGCAGGGGCAGGTGCCCAGAAGGCCGCTGCGGTTCTACTGGGGGTAGGCCCCGAGATCGCCGCGCAGATCTTCAAGACTCTCGACGAACGCATCGTCGAACGCATCGCCGCCGGCGCCCGCGACCTGCGGCGCGATCCGGCCATCGTTCCCGCCGCACTCGACGCGTTCGTCAATGCCATGACCAGCCTCAACGCCGACGCGTACGGCGCCGACGGCTATTTGCGCGAGGCAACGGCGCGCGCGATGGGCCTCGACGTGGCCAAGCGAATTTTCGACGTCCAACTCGAAGCGGAGAAACCCGTGAGCGAAAACTTCACCGCCCTTTCCGAGGCCGATCCCGAGTCACTGGCCATGCTGCTGTCGCGCGAGCTGCCACAAACGGCGGCGGTCGTGCTCAGCATCCTCGACCGAACCCGTGCGCTGGCCGTCCTGAAACACATTCCCGTCGAGCAGCGTCCGCAGATCGTGCGCCGACTGGCGACCCTGGAATCGGTGGCCCCCGAGGTCCTACGTGAAGTCGGCCAAGGGCTGACCGAGGAGCTCACCGCGTCCGTTCCCGCCAACACGCGCCGAGTGGATGGTCACTCCGTCGCGGTCGAGCTTTTGCGCGCGGTGCCCGCCGCCCAGCAGTCCGAGGTCGTCGGCGAAATCGAAAAGGACGACCCCGAGCTGGCCGCAACGTTGCGCGGAAAGCTCTTCACGTTTGGCGATCTCATGAACCTCACGGATCGCGACATGCAGACCCTCATCCGAGAGATCGACATGAGTCAGCTGTCCACCGCGCTCAAAGGCGCGCCCGACGCCATCAAAGCCCGCTTCACCAAGAACATGTCCTCACGCGCCGGCCAGATGCTGGAAGACGAGATCGAGGCCATGGGACCGGTCAAGCTGGCGGCGGTGGAAAGCGCGCAGGCCGAGCTGGTCAAGTCCGCGTTCAGCCTGGCCGAACAGGGCCGCATCACGATCGTGAACCCCACCGACAAGATGGTGTAACCGATGTCCACCGCACAAGCTCTTCGGCGTCCCAATTTTCTCGGTCGCGCAGGCGAGCGAAACCAGGTCGCGAATGCGGCTTTCAAGCAAGGCGAAGGCAAATTTAGGCCACCCGTCATTGGCAGCACGATGCCCGATCCGGACGACGACGATGGCCAAGCGGCAGCCGCCGCCATCACGGAGGCGCAAAAACTCGCGGCGCAGTTCACCGAGCGGACGGCATCGACCATCGAGCTCTTGCGTTCGACGGCCGAGCGACTGGCCGCCGAGGCGCGAACCGATGCGCTCGAAATCGGCTTCCTGGTCGCGCGACGAATCCTGGAAATGGAATTGTCCGCGAGCGCCGAGCCTCTCGTGAACTTGGTTCGCTCGGCAGTTCGGCGCCTGGGAGAGTCGCGACGAATCGTCATTCACCTTTCGCCTCAGGACGCGCAAGCGATGAACGCGGTTATCGAGAATCGCGGACCGCAAGCGGTGGCCCAAGCCTCCATCTCGCGCGTGGAAATCGTCGCCGACCCGTCGCTGGGCCGGGGCGACTGCTTGGTAGAAGGCGACCTGGTCACCGTTGACGGTCGCCTCAACGCGCGCATCGAAGAGTTGCGTCGCGTGCTCGAAGCCAGCGGAGCGGAGGAGAGCCCATGAGCCTGGTGAACCTCGCAGCGGTCAAGCGATCTCTGGCCGACGCACAATCGTGCGTGCTGGCCGGCAAGGTCACCCGCGCCTCCGGCATCGTGGTCGAGGCCATCCTTCCCCAAGTCGCGGTCGGCACCTCGTGTGAAATTCGCATCGCGGGCGGCCACAGCATCACCGCCGAAGTCGTCGGCTTCTCGGGGTCGAGTGCCATCCTGATGCCCTTCGGCGACGTCAAGGGTATTGGCGAAGGCTGCCCGGTCATCCCGCGGGCTGCGGCCGGCGAAATCATGGTGGGCGAGCGGCTGCTCGGCCGCGTGGTCAACGCCGCCATGGAGCCGCTCGACGACAAGGGCGGATTGATCCTCGATGCACGCGTGCCTATCCATGCGCCCGCGCCGCGGGCCATGAGCCGCCGCCGCATCAGTCGACCGCTGGTGCTCGGCATCCGCTCGATCGACTCGTGCCTGACCTGCGGCGAAGGCCAACGCCTCGGCATCATGGCCGGTCCCGGTATCGGCAAGAGCGTGCTGCTTGGCATGCTGGCCCGAAGCGCGGACGCCGATGTCATCGTGGTCGGGCTGGTCGGCGAGCGCGGCCGCGAAGTGCGCGAATTCGTCGAGCGCGATCTCGGCAAGGGACTCGCACGCTCGGTCGTCGTGGTCGCCACCGGCGACGAATCGCCGCTCGTGCGCGTGCGCGCCGGCATGGCCGCCACCGCGGTTGCGGAATACTTTCGCGACCAGGGCAAGCGCGTCCTCCTGCTCATCGACTCGCTCTCGCGCATGGCCATGGCCCAGCGTGAAATCGGCCTGGCGGCGGGCGAGCCGCCCACCTCGCGCGGCTATCCGCCGTCGGTGTTTGCCATGCTGCCTCGCTTGGTCGAACGCGCGGGCAATGCCGAAGGCCAAGGCAGCATCACGTCCATGTACACCGTCTTGGCCGAAGGCGACGTCTTGACGGATCCGGTGGTGGATGCCTCGCGCGCCTGTCTCGACGGACACATCGTGCTCAGTCGCGCGCTCGCCATGGCGGGCCATTTTCCCGCCGTCGACGTGCTCGCCAGCGTCAGCCGCGTAATGACCGACGTGGTGACGCCCGACCATCGCACCCTCTCGCGTCGCGTGCGCGAAGTCCTTTCGGCCTACAAGGACGCCGCGGACCTCGTCGAAGTCGGAGCCTACGTCAGCGGTACCAACCCTCGTGTCGACGCCGCCCTTCGCTGCATCGGCGAGCTCAACGCCTTCCTCTGTCAGGAACCTGGCGAACGCTTCGCACTTGCCGAGACTCTGACACGTCTTCGCAAGGCTTTGGATGGCAAGCCGATTGCAGCACCTGCCAAGCAGGAGGAACGACGTGCCTAGTGTTGCATTTGCGCTTTGGCTGATGGTTGCTGCCGGTGGGCCGACCGATCCGCTGTCGCCGCCGCCCCACGGCCGCGAAGCCGTCGCACCGACCGCACCCAAGGCCACGCCTCCATCGGTGGACAAGCCCGCGGACCCAAAATCGCCGCGCGCACCGAGCGTTCCGGTCGCGGCCAAGCCCGTCGCGCCCCGCGGCCCTGCCAAGCCGTCGACGACCGGCACGGCTCAGGAGCCCGAAGAAGAAGCTGTCGTCGACGCCAAGGGCAAGATGAGGCTGCGAACGATAGGGCGACCTTCGCGCAAGACGACCGTCGTCGAGCACGACGACGCTCCCGAAAGAAAGAACCCCTGGTCGACAGAGCGCTATGCCGCCGTCGTTCCGCCCGGACTGACGCTGGCAGCGCTTCGCAATCAATTGAACAAGGGCGCGGCGACGACGTCCGAAACGGCCGAATCGGCCGGAACGTCCGAACGCCCTTCGTCCCAGACACTGTCGGACATCGAAAAGGCACGCGAAGCCTTGCGCCAGGAGACTGCACGCCTCGAGGCCTTGATCAAAGCCGCGGGAAACTGCGGCGGGGGCGGCACCGGCATGCCGATGGGCGATTCCGTCATGCCCACGCCAGTCTCGCAAGCGGCGATCCGCGAGGCGGCCGCCGGAGAGCAGATGGACTCGGTCTCGAAAGCCATGAAAGGCATGAAGCCGGAGCAAGCTGCGGCCGTGATTGCCAGGCTTGATCGAGGACTCGCCGCCGAGATCTTGCGACGAATGAAAGCAAGCGACGCCGGCGCCATCCTGGGCTTGCTCAAGCCCGAGCTTGCCGCCGAGCTGGCAACCGAGATTGCCATCCGCAAGCCTTCTATCCCTAAAGACAAGAAGGGCGGCGCCAAGTGAGCATGCACGCGACAGAAGCGCACGCAATCGCGGTCGCGAGCTCTGGTGCGCACGCCGAGCACGCCGGTGCAAGCCATCACGCCCCGGCCCCCGGCAAGAACGGCCCGGCAGATTTTGCCCAGATTCTCGGTCACGAGGTCGCGGCAACCGATCCCGCGCAAAAGAGTCAGACCGAATCAAAAGCGCAGCCGAGCGTACGCGCCACATCCATGACGACGGTCGCGTCCAGCGGGACAGATGTCGCGACAGCAAGTGCGAACGGGACGACTATTTCGCCCGCGCGGATCTTCCACGGCAAGGACACTCGTGACCAGGAACAGCCTGAAGCCAGCACCATGAGCCAAGCGCCGAAGGTGCCTGCGGCCAACGTCACCGTCACCCGCTCGGCGACGGCGCCATCGCCGAGAGCGCCTGACATCCGCCGTTCGGTTCGCGTGCTTGCGCCTTCTATTTCAGCGGCACCCGTCGCATCGAAAGCACCAGCCGAGACCCAGCACCCCAGCATGCCGACCCCGAGCGAGCCGCCGATAGCGCAGGAAGAGAGCTCGACGTCGCTGCCGCGAGCGCCAAGCTCGAACGGAGAAGCCAAACCCGCGGTTCGCTTAGCAGCCCGTGACCAAACTCGGACCGAGACGCCGAGAGCAGCACAGGTTGAAACAAACGAGGCAGGAGCGAAATCAGCGGTGAAAGTAGCGGCTCCCTCGGCTCGGCCGCTGAACGCGCCGGACAAGCTCCATACGCCGGGTAACCTTGATAAGCAAGATGCGCTCGTCACGCGAGATGCCGTGGTCACGCGGGATGCCGTCGATACGCAGTCCGTGATGCACGCCTCGATCAAGCAACAGGTCGTCGCGAATGGTCCGGCGGTCCCGGCCAGGGCACCCGCCAGCACGTCACCGTTGCCTTCGCCGAGCGTGGAGCCGCGACCGTCGAAGGTTGCCCCTCTTCCGGTAGCAACCCAACGAGCAAGTGTCCCCGCCGAGGTTGCGACGCAAGGGCCGGTCCGCATCAGCCACCAGTCTTTCCAGCAGCCGCCCGCCGTCCGTCGCAACGGAGCAGGCACGACTGTCGTCACGGCAGCCGCAACATCCGCTGCCATGGATGTGCAGCCCGCGCCTCAGCAGGTTGGTCTCCCCGACAGCGGCGCCAGCCTCAAAGCCACGGTCGCTCCGCCGACTAGCCGAGCTCACGAATTCCATCCGAATGCTCGCGCGACCACGCCGCCCAAAGTTGCACTGCGGGACGATGGACCTCCGTCGCACGCCAGCACCGTAGCGGAAAGCGCCGAGCCGGCGACGAACGCGGAACACGCCAGCGAAAACTCCGATAATGCCAAGGTTCCCAAGGCGCATGCCAAGGCTGCTCAGGCAGCTCCTGTGGAACACACACCGAGAACCTCGACGCCTGCGTCGAGTCCCGTGCCTACCGCAGTCGCAACGTCTGCGCCGGTTCGCTCGGCTTCGCCAGCCGCGATTCCGTCGCCGGCCGCGCCACCGAGCGAAAAACCTGCACCGAGCACTCGGCATGCCTTGAACGTCTCGGCGGAAATAAAGACCGCGAGCTCGCTCGCCGCTCCTGTTCCACCGACGCCTATCTCGCCCACGGACCCGAACGTCGTTTCGACCACGCAAGGCCATGCTGACGTTGGCGCGGCCATCGACAAGCCGAAGGTTGAAGCTCCCGCGCCGACAACCGCCCCGGTCGACAAGCCCGCTAGGCTCGCCCACGCGGCAGTCCAGGTTGCAGCGCCGACTGACTTCGCGCCGCGGAAGCCGGCGTCCCGACCTGCCGATGCGACGGCCGCAGCGCCTTCCGCCCAGCCCCACCCCGCGACCTCCGACAAAGCAATGGACGGGACCATACCGCCGCCTGCGCAGGCCGCGGCGGCCCCGCCAAAAGGAGAAAGCAACCCGGTCGCGGCCGCTGCAGCACGACCTTCTGTCGCTCGTCCGAAGCTTGCCGCCGCGGTCGGTGAGCAGCCAAGCATCGCGGCTGACGACACCGCCAAGCCATCTGCCGAATCGGGTGAACCAACTCCAACCGGCGAAGCACCAGCGCCGCAGCCTCGGACCTTCATCCACCAAGCGACGACAAGCGCTGTGCCTGCCGCCGACCCGCAAAGCGCTTCTGCTGACGCCAAGAACGAGGTCCTCCAACCCGCGAAGAGCAGCGCCACGACCAAACGGGCTCTCCCCGATCGCATCGAGGATAGTTCCGACAACCATTCGGACGGCGACGACAAAGACGCCGTCACCGCACAAGCACCCCACCCGAGTGCCGCGCCGACATCGACGGCGCCCCCAGCGCGGCCGCCCCACGTCGAACCCAAGGTTGCCAAGGCTACCGAACGACCGGTCAGCGAGTCGTCCGACCTTTCGACCAGCGCAGGTCCCAAGCCCGCTTCGGCCGCTTCGGCCGCTCCGACAGCGGATCCCCTTGCAAGCCAGAACGCCGCACGTCTCGTTCCAGCACCTGTGGTGGGAATTCCGCCGACGGTCGGCACGACGACCCAGCCTCCGAACGCAATCTTCACCTCCGTCGTCGATGGACCTGCATCGTCTGCCGCTGAGCAGACCAACCGGCTCGTCGATCGCGCCATCAACGATCCCGGACTCTCCGTCGCCGTCATGCCTCACGCCGCGCACATGTCCATCACGTCGACCACCGGCGACCTTGCCCTTCACGTCCGGGTTCGCGACGGCAGCGCGGACGTCAATGTCAGCGGCAGCATGGCGCCGCTCTTCGATTCCAAGGCGCCGGAAGTGCGCACGGTTCTGGCCGGCGAAGGCCTCAATCTCGGCAGCTTTGCCACCGACCAGAGGGGACAATCCCAGCAGCAGCATCAGCAGCCGCCGGAACCAACCGTTCGGACCAATAGTCGCACGGCGCTCCCGAGCTCTCGCCAGACGCCCAGCGTTGGCGACGCTGCCGATATTTCCGACGACCACCGCATTCACGTCACCGCATGAGGAGTTGAGCATGGCCGTTTCATCGACAATCTCGGATATCCAAAGCGCCGCCGCGGCAACCCAACAACAGGCAGACGCTGCGAAGGCGAGCTCAGGTACTACGCTCGACAAGAATTCCTTTCTGACGCTGCTCACAGAGCAGATGAAGAATCAGGATCCGACACAGCCGATGGACAATACGGCCTTCGTGGCGCAATTGGCTCAGTTCTCGGCGCTCGAGCAAATGACCAACGTCAACAGCAACCTGACTACGCTCATTAGCGCCCAAGGAACGTCGCTCCAGACAACCGCGGCGTCCATGATCGGCAAGACCGCAGTATTCCAGAGCGACAGCGTCGTTTTGCAAGCAGACTCTCCCGCCGTGTTCACGGCAAACCTCAGTCAAGCTGCCACCAACGCCACGGCAGTGGTTCAAGACAGCAATGGCAATACCATTCGCACCCTGCAATTGGGCGCTTGCTCGTCGGGGCTCAACCACTTCAGCTGGGACGGCAAGAATGACAGCGGCAATACAGTAAATCCCGGCACGTACACGGTGAACGTCACCGCCAGCGACATCAATGGTACGCCAATTTCGCTAACCCAGAACGGCAGCGCTCTCATCACCGGCGTTACTTACGTCAACGGTACGCCTGAATTCCAGGCTGGTGGTCAAACGCTGAAGATTTCTGACATTTCTGAATTGGATGAATAGCAACACAGAGAAAGGACACGAACATGAGTCTAGTCGGATCACTGTACGTAGGCGCTAGCGGCCTCAACGCCGCTACCACCGAACTTTCTGTCGTCGGCGACAATATTGCCAACGCCAGTACCGTCGGCTTCAAATCAGCACGCACGGTCTTTTCTGACGCGATGGCGCAGCAGCTGGTTGGCGAGAGCGGTCAGCTTGGCCTTGGCGTTACCACGATGACCGTCCAAAAGAACTTCTCACAAGGAGGCTTCACGACCACCGGTCTTGCCACGGACGTGGCAGTCCAAGGTAACGGTTTGTTCGTCGTCAAAGGGAACCACGACGGCGAGGACGGCACCTTCTATACACGCAATGGTCAGTTCACCATCGACAAGGATGGCTATTTGACCAATCTCGACGGTCTCAGGGTCCAAGGACTCCAAGCCGACGCCACCGGCACAGTCACGTCAGGTCTGCTCGGCGATCTGCAGGTCGGCAATGCCTCGGCTCCCGCAAAAGCGACGGACAGCATCACGATTCGCGGAAACCTCGACCAAACGGCAACGGCCATGACCTGGGATCCTACGAATCCAAAGACCTCGTCGAATTTCACCACCAGCATGACGGTGTACGATTCGCTCGGTAAGGCCATCCAGCTCGACATCTATTTCTCCAAGAACGACGCAACCGGTACGCAAGCCGGAGACTCGGGCGACTGGACCTACACTGTGATGACCGATGTCGGAAACTTGGCATTTGGAGCAGACGGAGCCACCCCCGGGGCCGCCGGAACCGCCACGCAGGTCGCCAAGGGGACACTGCGATTCGACACCTCCGGTCGACTGATTTCGAACGATACAGCCGGCCCGCCCGACAGCGGTTTCTACCCGGCGGACTCGGTTGGACCGCAAAAACTCGCCTTC
>CAZTTW010000056.1:0-12207 GCA_964616265.1 uncultured Myxococcales bacterium
CTACCATCAGCATCGCCGCACCGGTGCCCTTGCCAGAAACGTCCGCGAGCGCCATATGCAGGCTCGGGCCGTCATGCTGAAAGTCGTAGTAGTCCCCGCCCACCATGCGGCAAGGCTCCGTCGTTCCGTACACGACGTATCCGGGGACCGTGGGCGAGCTGCGTGGCAGCAGGTCAGACTGGATCTGTGCTGCCAACCGCATGTCTTCTTCGAGGAGTTGCTTTCGCACGTTGTCTTCAAAGAGTCGTGCGTTTTCGATCTTCGTCGCAGTGATGTTGGCCATCATGATGAAGACGTGAAGATCCCTCTCGGTCAGAGGCGGACGGTCGCTCTGATTGTCGACATAGAGCACTCCCAGCACTCGGCCATGGTCCCTTCCTTCGGAGGTTGACCGCAGGGGCGCGCACATGACTGAGCCAATCGCGGCGGTGCCCAGTTTGCGTGGTGGCTCGGTATCCTCGAAAACGTCGCGTACCAAAAAGGCCTGTTGCCCTTCGACGGTACGCCGGACGATATCCCCCCTAATCGCTCTCATTTCCACCCCGGGCAGGATGCGCGTGGCCTTCAGCGTGGGAACGGAAGGCTCGCCATCGAGAAGCATGATGGCCGCGCGCTGCGCTGGAATGGCGTCCAGCACCACCTCGATGACTTTGCCGAAGAGCTCAGGCAGAGGATGGTGTGCGACCAAGGCATTCGTTGCCTGGCAGATCACGCCCAGACCGCGGTCCTCGTGAACGAGATCGCCGACGTCGACGATCTTCTGCATGGTGCACTGGGTTGACGTGACCTTGAGCTCCTCCATCACGACGCCCAAGTTTGCCGTCTCGCCAGGCGAGGGAAGTTCAGTCGCTCGAAAAACAAGGGAGATGCCGCCTAATGCGACAACATCGCCATCGCACAAATTCCGCTTGCCGTGAACGCGGACCGTGTTGACATACGTTCCGTTCAGACTGTCCAAATCCACGACATAGAAAAGCCCATCTCGCTGGCGAAATTCGGCATGACGACGGGACAGCATCGTGTCTGCGAAGCTGATGTCGTTGTCCTCGTCGCGGCCGACTGTGGTGCATGCCCCTAGACGCATCCGCGTCGACTGGCGGCCTTCAACGCCGCCGCCAACAACTTCGAGAAAGAATACCTGTGTCTCGCTCATCGAATCGCCTGACTGTATTGGTGGACGACGCTACGCACACTCTCGGAGAATTCGTCTCGCCCCAGAAGCCGAGCACAATAGCATGATGGAAGATACGGCAGCAGAGCGACTTGAAACCGACTTCTCTTTGGAATTCGAGAAGGCGTGGACACTACTCCACGGTCACGCTCTTCGCCAGGTTACGAGGCTGGTCGACGTCCGTACCGCGCGCTACGGCCACACTGTAGGAAAGGAGTTGCAAGGGTAGGACTGTAACCAGGGGTTGAAGGAGAGGCGTCGTGTCTTCCACCCACAACACATCCTGGCAAAGTGCCCCGATGGCCTTGTCGCCCCTGGTGGCTACGGCGATCACGTGCCCATCGCGGGCGCGCACCTCGGCCAAGTTCGACAGAACCTTATCGTAGCCCTTGCCCTGTGTAGCGATTACCACGACCGGCAGGCCGTCATCGATGAGCGCGATGGGCCCGTGCTTCATCTCGCCTGCCGCATAGCCCTCGGCGTGGATGTACGAGATTTCTTTGAGCTTGAGCGCGCCTTCGAGCGCGATGGGGTAATTGGTGCCGCGACCGAGGAAAAGGAAATCACGGGCATGCATGTACTTGCGGGCGATTTCGCGCAGGTCACCGAGGCCCCGCAGCGTCTCGCTCATCTTGTGTGGCACGTGGACGAGCTCGCCGATGAGATCAGACGCCGCCTTGTCGTCGAGCGCTCCGTTGCGGCGTCCGAGATGAATGGCCAGCAAAGTCAGTGCGGCGAGCTGAGCGGTGAAGCACTTTGTGGAGGCCACGCCGATTTCCGGGCCGGCATGCGTGTAGAGAACGAAATCGCAGGTGCGAGCGATCGCTGAATCGACCACGTTGCAGATGGCCAGCGTGCGCGCGCCACGCGCCTTTGCTTCTTTGACGGCCGCCAAAGTATCGGCAGTTTCACCGCTCTGGGAAATCGCAACGACCAGATCGTCCTTTCTGACGACGGGATCGCGATAGCGAAATTCGCTCGCCAGGTCCACTTCGCACGGCAACCTTGCCACGTTCTCGACGAGAAATTTACCGACGAGGCCAGCGTGATAGGACGTACCACACGCGAGCACCAAGAGCCGCTGGGGCAGCTCACCGAATTCTTGGCCGTCCAGGCTAACGTCATTGGCGTCGAGCAGGAGCCGGCCACGCAAGGTATCGCTCACGACCGTGGGCTGTTCGTGGATTTCTTTGAGCATGAAGTGGGGGAAGCCGCCCTTTTCAGCCTGGCCAGCCGTCCACGTGAGGTGCTTCTTCGAACGGGCTCGCGGAGCACCGTCGACATCCGAAATGCTCACGGACGAGCCACGAACTTCGACAACGTCTCCGTCTTCGAGAAAGATCATGTCCCGCGTGTATTCCAGGATGGCGGGCGCATCCGACGCGACGAAGTGCTCTTGGTCGCCGACGCCGACGACGAGAGGCGAGGCATTCTTCGCTGCGACGAACCCGTCGGCATGGTCGTCCGAAACCACGGCAATGGCGTAGGATCCCTCAACTTGCTTTAGGGCGCCCCGAACCGCCTCGACCAGCGTCTTGGCACCTTTGTTGAGTGCCTCGTCGATAAGGTGGGCAATGACTTCGGTGTCGGTCTGCGATGAGAATATGCGCCCCGTCGCCTCGAGGCGGCTGCGCAGGATCGCATGATTCTCGACGATGCCGTTGTGTACCACCGAGACGGCACCGGATCGGTGCGGGTGGGCGTTCTCGTCCGACGGGCGTCCGTGCGTTGCCCAACGCGTGTGCCCGATTCCCACCGATCCTGGGAGGCTCCTCTCAGTAAGAAGCTTCTCCAGCGCCGAGAGCTTACCTCGGCAGCGCAATACTTCGGTTTTCTTCCCGCTGACTATCGCAATACCGGCCGAATCATAACCACGGTACTCGAGCTTGCGCAGGCCACTGAGCAGAACCGAGGTCGCATTTCGAGGGCCGACATAACCAACTATTCCGCACATGGCTTACGTCTACTCGGCAGATCGGGACAAAACAAGCCACTCTTCGCTGCCACAACGGAGTCGCCATCTGGTCGTTGCTAGCTGTCGTCGGCTGGTTCGGCAACGCCATATCCGCTTCGGTCGGTGGCCACACAGGTTGCGCTCGCCGACCCTTCTCGCATTCTTCAGGCGGGCATGCGCCAGCGCGCCGGCCGTACCGAGGCTGTGCACCACGGCCACCGTTCCTAAGTCATTGATTTTCCAACAGTTAGGAACCATTGGATGCACTTCACGATAGGGCGTGGCGGCCTTCGAAGCCAAGGGCTCGAGGTTCGCCTCCCTCGGCGCGCTCGACTCTTGACTTATAGGCACAGCGAAGGCATACATTCGCTTCCCAAACCTAGCTCGGGCGCATAGCTCAATTGGCAGAGCAGCGGACTCTTAATCCGTTTGTTGTAGGTTCGATTCCTACTGTGCCCACTACCCAGAACCCGCCGTCAGCCGGCGAGGACTTGCGCTAGGGCCGCGACGAAGTAGACGAGCGAAACGTAGCCGTTCAAGTTGAAGAACGCGACGTTCAGGCGCGAAAGATCGGACGGGCGAAGGATGGCGTGCTCGTAGACGAAGATCGCGATGACTGCGACGACGCCGATGAAGTAGATCGTGCCAAGGCCGGCGGAAAGGCCGGCGGCGACGAGCGCGACCGCCGTGCCGACGTGCAGGAGTGCGGAAATAGCGAGCGCCGCGGGCACGCCGAAGTGGGCGGGAATGGAGTAGATGCCTGCGCTGCGATCGAACTCGCGGTCGGAGAGCGCGTAGAGGATATCGAAGCCGCCAATCCACGTTGTCACCGCGGCGACGAGCCAGACGGCTGGTGCGGCGAGGGTTCCGCGCACCGCGATCCAGGCACCGGCCGGAGCCACGCCAATGGCGAAGCCGAGGAAGAGGTGGCACAGCCAGGTGAAGCGCTTGGTGAACGAGTAACCAAGAACCAGGGCAAGAACGATGGGCGAAAGCAACAGGCAGAGCCGCCCGAGAGTAGCCGCAGCAGCGATGAAGACCGCTGCGCTCAACGTGGTCAGCGCGACGGCGGCGGCTAACGAGACTTTTCCGGTCGGAATTTCGCGACCGGCGGTGCGCGGATTCTTGGCGTCGATGCGACGATCGGCAATCCGGTTGAAGCCCATGGCTGCCGTGCGCGCGCCCACCATCGCAACGACGATGGCGACGATTTGCACCACCGTGATGCCGTGTCCGCGTGCCGCGATTGCAGTCGCGGCCAACGCAAAGGGGAGCGCGAAGACGGTGTGGCTGAACTTCACCATGCGAGCAAGCGTCGAAACTGCAGAGAGCACAGAGGAGGACGAGGGCGCACAGGGCGGAGCGGATGGGGGTGCGAGATCAAGGCGCGGAACGTCCATCCTCTCGGCGCCCTTTCCTTTTCCCTCAGCGCTCTCTCTGCCTTTCATCACGGCAGCCACTCATAGCGCATGTTGCGGCGACGGGGGACGAAGCCGGCAGCGCGCACGGTACGCTCGATGTCGGCGGACGACAGCTTGAACACGGCGCCGGCTTGGGCCACCACGTTCTCCTCGATCATCGCCGAGCCGAAATCGTTGCCGCCGAAGCGCAAACCGATCTGCCCCACGGCTGGCCCCTGCGTGACCCACGAGACCTGCACGTTGGGGAAATTGTCGAGATAGAGGCGTGCCAAGGCCAGTGTGCGCAGGTAGCGCGAGGCCGAGGTGTCGTCACGCAAGGGCAGCTTCGTGCCCTCGGCCTGAAAGCTCCAGCAAATGAACGCCGTAAAGCCCGAGGTCTGGTCCTGCAGCACTCGGAGCTTGTCGAGGTGCCCCAGCAAATGCTGCGGCCTTTCGCCAAAGCCAAACACCATCGTCGCGGTGGTGCGCAGCCCTTGGCGATGCGCCTGCCGCATGACATCCAGCCAGGTCGCTACCGAGCACTTGCGTGGTGAAATGCGCCGGCGGATTTCGTCGTCGAGGATCTCGGCGCCACCACCGGGAATGGAATCGAGCCCGGCTGCCACCAGCCGCTCGATGGCCGCCGCGATAGACAGCTCTTCGCGATCCGCGAGATAGCGAATCTCTTCCGGGGAAAGACCGTGAATGGCGATGGAAAAGCTACTCTTCAGCCAGCGAAAGAGGTCTTCATAGTAATCGATGCCGAGGTCGGGATTGACCCCGCCTTGGAGCAAGACCTGGATGCCCCCGAGGTCGATGGTCTCTTGCAACTTCTGCGCGAGCTCGCTCTTCGACAAGGTGTACACGCGGCTGTCGCGCACGGGTCGGTAGAAATTGCAAAACTGACAGGCCGTGGTGCACGCGTTGGTGTAGTTGACGTTGCGATCGATGATGTATGTCACCACGCCGTGCGGATGAAGCGACTGCCGCCGCAAATCCGCGGCACGGCCCAAGTCGAAGAGCGACGCCGACTCGTAGAGCTGCATGCCCTCGTCGAAGGTCAACCGCGCGCCCGTCGCGGCGTCTTCCAGGACGCTATCGAGCGCACGCGGCACAGAGGCGCGAACCCGCTTCGGCGCGCCTTCTTGATCAAAGAGACGCGGAACCGAGCGCTTGGGCAAAAGTCCCAGGCGGTGCGCGCGATCGAGATAGGCCGCCGCACCACACAGCTCGGCGGCGCCAAGGCTATAGCGGATGTTTTCGGTCAAGTAGTGCTCGGCAAGCTCGACCGGCTCGCCGCTTTGCTCGGCCCACGTCCGCGCGATTTCGCTACGATGCTCGATTCCGAGCGCGAGGCTCTGTGCAAGGATCTCCAAGTCGCCGGGCTGCAAGACGTCCGCGCGGCCGATCCAAGCGGCGTAGACGAACGGCAAGCCCACGGTCGCGGTCCATTCGGAGCCGAGATCGTAGACGTGGGGAAACCGGCGGCTGGCGGAGAAGCACAAATCGCCAATGACCAATCCACCGCGCGTGCCGCTGATACCGCCCACGACCTCGGCGTGCGAGGCGCGCTCGACGATGGGAGACAGGCCACGTTCGCGCAGAAGGATCTGCACGAGGAGCTGCGATGTGCGTGAGGCCTCGTCGAGCACCACGCTCTCCATTTCTTCGCGCGGCACCTCGCCCATGAGCATCACGGTGCGCACCGGTCCGCGAGACGCGATGGCGATGCCGGGGACGATACGCAGATCCGCGGCGGCTGCACCGTACGAAGCCAGGGGCATCAAGCCGAGATCCGCATCGCCGGAAGCGACCGCGGCCGCACAGGCTGACGGTAAATTGAAGCTCAGCTCGAAGCGGTCGGGGCCGACCAAGCCGCGCTCGATCCCGTAGGTGATGGGTCGCGCGTTCAGAAACGAAACCGCGCTAAGTCGCAGGCGACGCATGTCACGAAGCCTCCGCCACGCGCCGGTAAAGCGTGTCGCGCTCGACCGGTGTGCGGCCGGCTGCGCGGATGAGGCGCGCGATCTCGTCGCCGGGAAGCGCCTGCGGAGTCAGCGCTCCGGCCTGGTGGTAGATCCTTTCCTCGCTGACCGTGCCGTCGAAGTCGTCAGCGCCGAACCACAGCGCGGTCTGCGCCGTGGCGAGCCCCACGCTCACCCAATAGGCTTTGATGTGCGGAACGTTGTCGAGCATCAGACGCGCGACAGCCACCGTACGCAGAATTTCTGCGGCAGTGGGCGCCGGCCGGTCGCCCAAGGCATTGTTCTCGGGGTGAAACGGCAACGGGATGAACGCCTGAAAACCCGACGTCTCCGCCTGCTCGCCACGCAGGAGCAGCAAGTGCTCGACCCTTTCGGCCAGCGTCTCGACAGTGCCGAACAGCATGGTCGCGTTCGAAGGAATGCCCAGCCGGTGCGCCGTGCGGTGCACGTCCAACCATTCGTCGGCGCCGCACTTGCTCGGACAGATGGCCTTGCGCACACGTGCGGAAAGAATCTCCGCGCCGCCACCGGGCAGTGAATCGAGACCGGCCGCCTGGAGACGGCGAAGCGTCTCTTCGACAGACATGCCATAAAGGCGGTGGAAGAAGAAGATTTCCACGGCCGAGAAAGCCTTGAGGCTGATGCCCGGCGCGGTCTTCTTGAGCGCCGAAAGGAGGCCGGTAAAGTAATCGAAGGGCAAGCCGTCGTGAAGGCCGCCTACGATGTGGACCTCGGTGAGGCGCTCGCCCGTGGCCATGCGCGCGCGCAACTTGTCCACCGCTTGCTCGACCGTGAGCACGAAGGCACCGTCGTCCTCGGCGCGCCGCCGCGAATACGAGCACAACTTGCACGAAGCCACGCACACGTTGGTGGGGTTGATGTGCAGGTTACGATTGAAGCTGGTGATATCACCGTGCATCCGCTCGCGCACCTGGTTGGCCAAGGCGCCGACCTCCATCAGGTTCGGGTGTTCGAACAGCGCGACGCCGTCGGCGTGCGAAAGCGGCGCGCCCTCGCGAACCTTGCTTGCAATGGCCGCCAGGCTCACAGAATCTGCACCTTCCCTTCGGGGAGCCGCTCGCACGCAACGAAGCCCGCCGCGCGGACCAGTAGGGCCGCTTCGTCGCGCGTGAGTGCGTGGCTGGACGCATGCTCCCCCAGGCGAAGCGCGCGCTGCGCACTGATCGCGCCCCACAGCTCGTCGGCACCAAACGACAGACAAAGCTGCCCCAGCTTGGTACCCAGACACTCCACATCCGCGATGACGTGGGCGCGCGGAAACCTCGCCCGACAGGACGCGAAGAATTGCAGCGTATCCAGTCCCTGCGCTTCGCCGAGCGGGATCGGCACGACACCGCCCATGGCTGGCATCCGCTCGAACATGGCCGCCAAGCCGGCTAGGCGGAGACTGCGATCTTGGTCGGGCTCACCGGCAGTAAACGGCGCACGAAGGAACACGCGCATGCCGAGCCCTTCTGCTTGCTGGGCGACTGCGGCGGCATCGCAAAGCACGCTGCTTGCACCCTGCTGCTTGGCCGCCGCAAGTCCGCCGAGCTTCGCGAGCGCGGTTTCGTCGACCAGAGCACACACGGCGGCGGGCGGTCCCGACCACGAGCCATCTGGCTGCAGACGGCGTACGGACACGAAGAACGCCTGCCCTGAAAAAGCCGTCTTGGTCGCTGCCAAGGCGGCGCGACCCGCGGTGAAAAAGTCCGGATCGGTTGCGAAGGTCATGTTTTCCCCCAGCGCGGCGACAGCGAGGTCTCCACGCCCAATTGATCGAGGACGCGCGCCACTACAGTGTCGACCACGGCGTCGACCGTGCCGGGGCGCGTGTAGAACGACGGCGTGGCCGGCAGCACGATCGCGCCTGCCCTCGCGACAGTAAGCAGGTTTTCGAGGTGAATCAGCGAAAGCGGCGTCTCGCGCACGACCAGCACGAGCTTGCGCCGCTCTTTCAGAGCCACGTCGGCGGCGCGCGCAATGAGGTCGTCGGCGATCCCGCTGGCGATGCGCCCCACGCGCCCCACCGAGCACGGCAACACCACCACCGCTTGCCAAAGCGCCGAGCCCGATGCGAAGGCGCACGCAAAGTCGTCGTTCGAGACCCTGCGAAAACCGTGCTGGGGTTCGCCGCCGATCTCGTGCTGCCACACCAAGCGGCCGTTGGTCGAAAAGCAGACCGTGACGTCGACGCTGCTGCCCGACTGCTTCGCTTCGCCGAGCGCTTCGAGCAACCGCTTGGCGTAAATGGCGCCGGAAGCGCCGCTGACCGCGACGAAGATCTTCATTCTGCGAGCACCAGCGAAGCTACACCGGCCGGGAAAAGATCCTGGCCGCGCACGGACGCAAAACCCGCGGCGCGCAGGCAATCCTCGAATTCCGCGCGGCTGACAAACGCGGCGATCGACTCGGGCAAGTAGCGATAGGCCGCGGCGTCGCCGGTGACGGCACGGCCGAGGAGCGGAAGAACGCGCGCATTGTAGAAGCCGTCCCAAAAGGGCCGTCGCCGCGCTGGCCGGAAAAACTCCAGCATGGCGATGCGACCACCGGGTCGCACCGTCCGGCGCAACTCGGCCATGCCCCGATTAAGGTCGCGGAGGTTGCGAACGCAGAAGGCAGAAAAGGCGGCATCGAACGCTTCGGATCGATAGGGCAGACAGTGACCGTCGGCAATCTGCACCGCCACCTTCGTCGCACCTGGCTTGCGCCGGCCGAGCACCAGCATCTGGCGCGCGAAATCCGCGGCGAACACCTGCGCTCCTTTGCGTCGGCGAAGGATTTCGAGGCTGCCGTCGAGAGTGCCCGCCCCGAGGTCGAGCACGCGCGGCGAATCGCCAAGACCGACCAGCAGGGCCTTGATCGCTTTGCGCCGCCAGAGCACGTCCACGCCCGCCGACATGATGCGGTTGGCGCGGTCGTAGCGACCGGCAATACGATCGAACATTCCCCGGACGTCCACACCGGAAGCGGAAAGCGACATCACTCCACCCGGTCGACGGAAAGCCGGCACAGCTCGGCCAGAGCTTCGCGGTAGGGCGACTCGGGCAGCGTCGCCAGCTCGGCGGTGGCTTCCTCGGCGTAGGCCAAGGCCCGGCGGCGCGCGCGCTCGACGCCGCCCGCGGCACGCACCGCCGAAAGCAACGCGTGCACACGATCCGCGGGAATGCCTTGCTCGCCCAGCGCCTCGCGAATGCGGGTGCGCAAGTCGGGATTCACTTCACAAGCCAGCAAGACCGGCAAGGTGAGCCTGCCCTCCTGCAAATCCCGCCCGCCCGACTTGCCCGTGGTGCCCTCGTCGAGCGCGCAATCGAGAATGTCGTCGACGATCTGAAACGCGCGGCCGAGGGCGCGGCCGAAACGGCCGAGCACGGCGTCCTGAGCGTCGGGCAAAACGCCGCCCACGCGAGCACACCAAGCCATGAGCGACGCCGTCTTGCGATCGACCACGCGCAGGTAGCTGGCGATGGTCGCGTCCGGATTTCCGGCGCCTTCGAGCTGGGCCACTTCACCCTCCGCCATTTCGGTCACCGTGGCGGCGAGAGACTGCACCATCGCAATGGAGCCGGTGGACGCCACCAAGTGCAAGCCGCGCGCGAGACAAAAGTCGCCGACCAGAACAGCCACGCCATTGCCGAAAATCATGCGCGCCGCAGGCCGGCCGCGCCGGACGTTGCCGTGATCGACCACGTCGTCGTGAAACAGGGTTGCCGTGTGGATGAGCTCGGCGGCGCAACCGGCAGCAACAGCGAGGTCGATATCCAAGCCACAGGCGCGTCCGGCCAGCACCGAAAGCAAGGGACGCAAGCGCTTGCCGCCAGCATCGAGCAGATGCTTGCCAACCTCGGGAATGCGACCGATGGGGCTGTCCATCTGTTCGCACAGGCGCGTCTCGACCTTGTGCATGTCGCTTTCGACAAGCGCCCACAAATCGATCACCCGGCGGCGCAAGGCAGGCGTGGGCGAAGTCAAATTGAGATGGACCGCAGCCTGACTCATGAAACGTGCCTCGTGGCTTTGAGTTCGAAGAGACCGCCGCTCGCGTCGCGGCTGCGCGCCGCCAACTGGCCGCACGCCGCCGCCGTGTCATCGCCGCGCGGAGTGCGGATGTACACCGGCAGGTCGGCTCTGCGCACGAGGTTCTGAAAATCCAAAATGCGCGCCTCGCTGGGACGCTGGAAAGGCAAGCCTGGAACGGGATTCCAGGGAATCAGGTTGACCTTGCTGGGAATGTTGGCCAGAAGGCGCGGGATACGAGCGGCGTCCATGTCGCTGTCGTTGACCCCGGCGAACAGAACGTACTCGAAGGTGATGCGTCGGTGGTGCCCAAGCGGGAAACGCCGAGCTGCGGCCAATAGCGCTTCGAGGTTCCAGCGCCGGTTGACCGGCATCAGCTGGCTGCGAATGTCGTCGGTCGTGGCGTTGAGTGAAATGGCTAAGTTCGGTAGCGGTCGTGTCTTCGCCAAAAGATCGATACCCGTTACGATACCCGACGTGGAAACCGTAATCCGTCGGGGCGACAGGCCGGCGCCCCAGGGATGCGAAATGATGGAGAGGGCACGGGTCACCTGCTCGACGTTGTGGAGTGGCTCGCCCATACCCATGAAGACGATGTTCGTCGGCTTCTGCCCGACCTTTTCCATCACCCAATACAGTTGCTCGACGATTTCGCCGGCAGCCAGGTGGCGACCGAATCCCAGAGTCGCGGTGGCGCAGAAGGCGCAGTCCATAGCGCAACCCGCCTGTGAAGAAATGCACAAGGTAAGCTTGCTGCGCTCCTGCTTGTCGTCGGGAATGAGCACGGTCTCGATGGCGCGACCATCGTGGGTTTGAAAACGGAATTTCTGGGTGCCGTCCGACGACGCAAAAGTCTCCGCCAAGGTTAGCGGCGTGAGCGGCGCATGCGTCAGTAACAAATCGCGCAGAGCCCGCGGCACCGTCGACGACGCCAGCGGAATCCGCACGCTGCCCATGCCGCCGCTGCCGAGGCCGTGCAACCAACGAAACACCTGCTCCGCGCGAAACGGTGGTTCGCCCGCGCGGGCAACTTGCTCGCGAAGCTCGGCAATGGTGAAAGAACGCAGATCCAAGGCGCGGATTATAACGTCAGATCCTAAGAATGCCGGTGGATCGGAGACCGCGCCGCGCCATGAGCGTCGCCCGACGGATCGGACGCCAAACCATGCTGGCGAAATCCCCTTTCACAACCGCTTGCTAGCCTCGATGAGCTCACGAACCGCCTTGGCGGAATTGTCGAGCATGCGCTTTTCTTCCTCTTCGAGCGCAATCTCGACGATCTTCTCGACGCCGGTGCCGCCCAAGATGGCCGGAACGCCGATGTAGAGATCCTTGTAGCCGTACTCTCCGCGCAGAAAGGCGGCGCACGGAACCAGACGTTTCTCGTCGTGCAGAAATGCGCGCGCCATCTGGATCGCCGACGACGCCGGTGCGTAGTAGGCGCTGGTGCCCATCAGCTTCACGACCTCGGCACCACCGTTGCGAGTGCGCTCGATGATGGCCGCGATCTTGTCCGCCGCGATAAGCTGGCGCACGGGAATGCCGTTGACGGTGCAGTAGCTGGGCACAGGAACCATCGTGTCGCCGTGGCCGCCCAGCACCATCGCGCGCACGTCCTTGACCGCGACACCAGCCGCCTCGGCCAGGAACATCTGCAGCAGAGCCGAATCCAAGATCCCG
>CAZTTW010000057.1:0-12186 GCA_964616265.1 uncultured Myxococcales bacterium
CGAAGGTCCCACAGCCACACGCCTACGTCAGGAGGGGGATCGGCGAGGATTTACGTTCCTCGTTGGCATGGCGACAACTTTCAGGCCCGGATCTTCTGGGAAAATGCGCTCAATCTTCTCGACCCAGATTCCTGCGTCGTCGAGGTTACCTTCGAGGCCGATGGCCCCAAAGCATTCGACGATGTGGTCGTCAAATATGACCCAGCGGTTGCGCGGTCTGGACCAGAGAGAGTCTCCGCCGAGTATCATCAAGTCAAGTGGCACACCGAATACGGTGGACGCTTTGGCTACGAGGACTTGATCGACCCGGCGTTCATAGGCGCCACAAGGTTCTCTCTTCTGCAACGACTTCAGAAGGCACGCTTGGCGTCGGCCCCATCGGCGCAATTTACGTTCATAACAACCCATCGATGTAAGGACGGCGACCCACTGGCCGAGTTGATTTCCGGCAATGACAAGTCCCTCCTAGTCGAGAAGCTCTTTGACGACACGACAGACAAGAGTCGAATGGGCCGCGTTCGGCAGCTCTGGCGAGAGCATCTCAAACTCGCCAGCGACGAGGAACTGCGCGACGTAGTCAGTCGGCTCCGGATTCTCGAAGGGTATCGCTCACTCGATGAACTGCGCAGCTCAATCAACCTCCGAGCCAAGGTTGTTGGACTTCTGACATGCGGCGCAGATGCATCGGATTTTCGCTACGACGAGCTTGCGCGCAAGTTGAAGGTTCGCCGGCTCAATACCGTGACTCGCGAGACTTTGCTGAGACTGTGTCACGAGGAAGGCCTCTTTGCCGAGTGTCAGAAGCAGACTGATGCCTTCTTGTCGATCGCGATTCGCAGTTTTCTGGGGCCGGCCGCAGACATCGTAGGCGCGACCCAAGAAAACACGCTCTTGCTCATAGACGATTTCCGCCAGCGCTATCTACGCAATGATCTGGACTGGCAGCGGAACATCCGCCCCAAGGTCCAGGAATTTCTTCGTTCCGCCGTGGTCAAGTCGCCGCGATTGCGGTTGATTCTCGACGCTCATGCGTCGATTGCATTCCTCGCCGGTTCAGTTCTGGACACGAAATCGGGCGTCGAGGTCGAACTGGTTCAGAAAGGACGCGTAGGCTCCCGCACGTGGCGCGCCGACGACGGATCGGCGGTGGGCGCAGCCCTCTTCGGCGTGCGTGAGGAGCGCGTTGGAGCGGGCACGGACATCGCTGTCGCGGTAAGTATCTCGCAGGCAACCGGGGACGAAGCCCGGACCTACACCGCATCGCGCCTGCCCAATGTTGGTGCCCTGCTGACCTTTGCGCTACCAGCCGGACCAGGACAAAGTACCGTAGTCGGCGGTGAGCACGCCGCCATCCTTGCCGAAGTGGTGTCGAATGCGATTCGGAAGATCAAAGGGCAGAATTGCGATGCCCTGGTCCACATATTCGCTGCTTGTCCCAATAGCTTTCTCTTCTACTTAGGTCAACACCATCAAGCCATCGCGCCCTGTATCGTCTACGAATACGATTTCGACCGTCGTAGCCACAAGACTTACCAACCATCGTTCCAAATCGAATGATGCCGGGTCCGTCAGAATGCCGTACAGTAAAACGCTCCAGCAGCTTGGGCCATGGGTCTGGAGATGGGTCAAGGAGCGTTCTGGTGGCCGGTCTTCCTCTTCCACGACTGGCCGAATTTGGGGGGGCCACTGAAGGTGCTTGGACAAGGCTTCGAAGGGGTAGGGCGAGCAACGGGCGGCGCAGCCCGTCACGCAGTTCACCTTCGCTGGTGGTCCATCAGAGAGACGGCCGAGCGCAGCGTGTTCCACGTCGAGTTCGCCGATGATCTAGAGCGTTGCGAGTACGTCGTCCCCGTCGAGTGGACCGGGAACACTGCTCGACGGCTATTGCGTAAGCCGGCCCCTGGGATTTTGCCCCGCCCCGACCGTGAGATCCGCGTCCCCGGATCCTGTTACAATCGCCGCCTTAGATGCACCCCCTTGACCCTCAGCAGAGCGTGCGATGGCAGTAGCCAAGGAGCGCGCCATCTCCGCCCCCACCGAGCCCCTGACCGAGGCCGCCCTCGACGAGATCCTCGCGCTGCAGTTCCTCGTCGCCTGGGCGGGTGAGGGGCGTTGCAAGCCAAAGCGTCTTGGCTGGTGGGATACCGATCTGGTCGATCCCGACGGTGGCGGCGACCTCTTGGCCCGCCTCGCGCCGCGGACGCATGCGTGGGCCGCGCTGGAGGCGGTTCGGGAGGCCGCCAGGCAGACGGACACCAAGGCACGTGAGCGGCACGGCGAGCCGGATCGGCTACGGACGATCTTCTTCCTGGGGTTCGAGGTGGATGAGAAGGTCTCGGATCGCCTCGCTGCGCACAAGCGTGACAGCGCTCCCCCGATCGAGGCCCTGCCTCTGCCATTCGCCCTCGGCGGCGAGTGGTCGCAGGACAAGACGATCGCGGCATTCGGCGCCGGTGGCCCGGCCGCCTTTAGCCCGGTGCCACCGGTTGGCCGTCAGCTCAAGGGCGCTCCTCCTGCCAGTGCCAACGATCTCGTTCGCCAGCTCGTGGCGGCCTTGGTGCCGCCGGCGGATTCATACCCTTTGCCTTTCTTCCGAGTGGGGCCATAGCGATGCTTGTAGGGCAGGACGTGACACCATCCCCGACCATGGTTCCACCGGTGGCGCTTGCCGCTGAGACGACCGAGGTCCACACGCGCATTCTGCGCTTGGCCCTCGGCATCGAGGACTCGCGACGTTACTGGGAACATGTCGACCCCGCCGTGCCCACGGGCGCCCGCGTGCGCGACGCTTTCGAGCGGCGATGGTTCGGCGCCAAGAGCATGGAGCGTGTTCGCTACCTGCTGACCAGCTTTCAGGCCCGCTACGACGCCTTCCCGAACGCTGTTTCTTCCCTCATCCGATGGCGCGGGATGGACGTGTCCAGTCGTCAGGTCATCTGCCACTGGCACCTGCAGCTCTCGGATCCGCTCTACCGCAATTTCACCGACGGGTTCCTGAACCAGCGTCGCGCCCTCGGCACTGCGCGAGTGGATCGCGACGCCATCTTGCGCTGGCTGCGGGCCGAGTACCCGAACCGCTGGTCAGAAGCCACGCTGGTCCAATTCGGCAGCAAGTTGCTTTCGGCCGCTCTTGAGGCCGGTCTCGTGTCGAAGCGGGATCCTCGCACCTTGCATTTTCCCAAGGTCAGCGACCTCGCGCTCGCCTACCTGCTCCATCTGCTGCGCGAAACCCGCTTCGAGGGCACGCTGACCGCCAACCCATACCTGCGCTCAGTGGGCCTGGACGAGGATCTCTTGCTCTCCCGCGCTCGCGCGCTGCCGGGGCTCCGCATTCGCAGCATGATGCATTTGACCGAGATCGACTGGGACCATCCCGATCTCTCCGCTTGGGCTCGCGAGGTGTTGTCGTGACAGAGGAAACGCACTTCGGCGACCTCGACGAGGCTATGGCCGCCCTCAAGCGCGATCTTCTGTCCGAGGAAGGGCCGCGCATCAGCACGATGCGGAACTACCGCTTCGCCATCCTGCCGTATCTGCCTAACGAGGAATTCAAGCTTCGGCACCACATGCTCCGGCTGACCGAAGAGCTGCGCGCCGAGGGCTGGGCCGTGTTGCCCATCTCGCTGCAGAAGCTGCTCATCGAGCGCATCCGGCGCACCGGTCAGGACAATGTGGAACGCCTCATCGCTCGCGAGCGCCGTCTGTTCGAGCGAAACCCCGACCGCGCCCTGGCCGACGTCAGCGAGACCATCGCCCGCCATGTGGAAGGGCCCGATGGCATCGCGGCTGACGTGGTCAAACTCATCGGAGACTTCGCCGACCAGAACCCCGGCCTGCGCGACCGCTCGCTGGTCTTCATCGGCCGCGCCGGCGCGCTCTATCCCTTCTTTCGCTCTTCGGCGCTGCTCAAGCACATCGACGGCAAGACCCACAACATCCCGGTCGTCTTGCTCTATCCGGGCAAGCGTGTCGCCCAAAGTGGTATCTCGTTCATGTGCGAGCTCGACCCTGACCACGACTATCGCCCGCGCATTTATCCCTGAGCCCAAGGCCAACCATGAAGATTCATGAGCTCTTCGCTGCCAACGTCACCAGGGACATCCCGCCCGTCGTGTACTTTCACGAACAAAGCCCGGAGAAGATCCAGGCCGAGGTCAGCGAGTACATCATCACCGGTGGCTACCCCGACGGCGATCCGCGCGCACGCCGCTTCGACACCAGCGCTGGCTCGGGCGGTATTCATGAACAGTTCGTGCGCCTGCTTCGCGGGATTACCTCCGAACTGGACAAGCACAGCGGTCCCGAGCTGCCCTCGTGCTGGATCTCGGGCTTCTACGGCTCAGGCAAGTCCAGCTTCGCCAAGCTGCTGGGGCTGGCCCTCAACGGCGTGATTCTGCCCGACGGTACGCCTCTCATTCGAGCCTTGCTCCATCGTGACGATTCCCCACTCCGCCAAGAATTCGTCGAAGCTTGGACTACGCTGCTCACCGGAACTAAGACCCGTGCCCCGCTGAATCCCATCGCCGTGGTGTTCGACATCGGCGGCGTGGCCCGCGACGACGAGCACATCCACTGTGCAATTCTACGCCAGGTGCAAAAGCGCCTGGGCTACTGCCAGAAGAGCAACCTAGTTGCCGAGCACGAGCTGAAGCTGCAAATGGACGGCGACTGGGAGCGTTTCCTGCACGTCGCGAAGACCACGCTGGGCAAGGACTGGGATGTCGCCAAGGACGACGAGCAGGCCGACGACCACTTCTCGCACGTCATGCACAAGCTGAACCCCGATCGCTACGTCGAGCCGACCAGCTGGATCGACAGCAAGGCAGGCGCGCGCACCGGGGCCGGGACCGCCCCCCACGAGGTCATCGACGCCATCGACGCCATGATGTCCCGGTGGGCGGAGAACAAGACCCTTTTCATCGTGGTGGACGAAGTCTCGCAGTACGTTCACGACGACGACGACCGCATGCTCAAGCTGCAATCCTTCGTCTCGGCCTTGGGCCAGAAGATGAAGGGCGCGGTTTGGCTTATCGCCACCGGCCAGCAGAAGCTGGACGACGACGCCGGTGACAGCAACCTGGGCAAGCTGAAGGATCGCTTTCGCCCCTCGTTGCGCGTGCACCTAGGCACCACCAACATTCGCGACGTCGTTCACAAGCGTCTGCTCAAGAAACGGCCCGACAAAGAGCCCCTTCTCCGCGAGCTATTCAACAAGCACCGCGGCGATCTGAAACTGCACGGCTATGGCTGCGACGAGATCACCGAGGAGGATTTCGTCGAGGTCTATCCCATGCTGCCCGGTCAGGTGGGGCTGCTCATGCAGATCACCTCGAATCTGCGTACCCGCTCGACCCGCACCCAGGGCGACGATCACGCCATCCGCGGCCTCTTGCAGCTGTTGGGCGAGCTTTTCCGCGCCCAGAAGCTGGCCGACATGGATCTCGGAACGCTGGTCACACTCGACGCCATCTTCGACGTGCAGCAGTCCGCCTTGGACGCCGACGTGCAGGCCACGCTCGCCCGCATCTTTGCCCACCCCGAGGTCGCCAAGGATTCCCTGGCCCTCCGCGTGGCCAAGGTCGTGGCTCTGCTCGAGCTGATCCAGGACCAAGCCGCGACCGTGCCCGAGCTGGTCGCCTCGTGCCTCTACGCGCGCCTCGGCCAGGGCAGCCAGGTTCAGCCCGTCACGGCAGCGCTGGAAAAGCTGCGCAACCTCGGCCTCTTGTCCTATTCGGAAAAGGGCGGCTTCAAGGTGCAAAGCTCGGCCGGCCAGGAATGGGAGCGCGAGCGCACCGACTTCCCCGTCGCCTTCGATTCCATCAGCGAGGTCGTGCAGGCGACGCTCAAGACCCTGGTTGGCGAACAGCAAGAGCGCCCTCGCTACAAGGGCCGCACCTTCCCGTGGGCGCTGTGGTACTCGGACGGCCGCCAGGCCAGCGATGTCCGGCTGATACCCGCGCGCGAGGAATCGACCTTCGCCGTGGATCTTCGCCTGCTCAAGGGCGAACGCGAGCCCGCCCACTGGATCCAGAGGAGCGCGCAAGAGCCGCTCTTGAACCGCCTTATCTGGGTGGTGGGCGATGGCAGCTTCGAGGATGCCAGCCGCGAATTGCTCCGCTCGCAGAAGATGGTCGAGCGCTACAAACCGAAGTGGGCATCCTTGCCGCGCGCGAAGCAAAGCCTGGTGCTTGAGGAAGAAACCCGCCTGGAAGAGCTGGAACGCGCCGCCCGCAAGGCCGTGGCCGCAGCCTTCCACCAGGGCAACTTCTACTTCCGCGGCCAGCAGATCCGGCCCCACGATCTGGGCGCCGCCTTCGGCACGGCCTTGCTGGCCACGGCCAATCGCGTGCTGCCGGATCTCTATCCCTACGCCGCCGAGATGGTCGCCGTAACCGACACCGAGATCCTGCAACTCCTCGAACCCGAGCTGCACGGCCCGTCGCCCAAGTTTCTGGACGATGCCCTTGGCATCCTGTCGCTCGATGACCGCAAGTACGTGCCAACCTGCAAGGGCGAGCATCCCCGCCGCATCGAGGATGAAATCAGAAAGACCGGCGGCCTGTCCGGCCAGTCGCTCATCGCCACCTTCGTGGGCCCGCCCTACGGCTACCCGCCCGATCTGGTGCGCGCCTGCGTGGCCGGCCTTCTGCGCGCGCGCAAGCTGCGCATCCGTCCGGAGGCGGGCGACGAGGTCACCTCGTACCGCGACGCCGGTGTGCGCGAGCTGTTCACCAAGGATCGCCCCTTCCGCAAGGCCGAGATTTTTCCGCCCGCCGAAGATCCGATCACCGCGCGCGACCGCGTGGCCATCCGCAAGTTCTTCGAGACCTTCGTGGGCGTCAGCCTGGAACAAGAAGACGAGGCGTTCGCCGATGCCGCGTTCAAGTTCTTCCCGCGCGAGCGCGATGACCTGCGCGAGATCGAGCGCAGGCACGAGCAGCTTCCCGGCCGTCCCGCCTTGCCCGATCGCCTGAGCAAGCTGGGCAAGTCCCTGGAAGACTGCTGCCGCGAGCGGCCGGTGCAGAAGATCGTCCTCGAATTGAAGCGCCACCTGGATGCCCTACGCGACGGCATGGAGCAGCTGCGCATCTTCAAGTCCGAGCTGAACACCGACGCCGTGGCTGCCGTGTCCAAGGCCGCCCGCGTTCGCGATTCCGAGCTGGCTCAGCTCGACGAGGCGGGCGAGCTGTCCGGCCTGGCGACGGAGGCCGAGGCCATCCGCGGCCAGCTTGCCAGCGCCAGCCCGTGGCGAGGCATCCACACCATCGAGGGCGCACTGGATCGCATGCGCCAGCGCTATGTAGAGGTTCGCCAGCGCATTCTCGGCCAGCACAGCGTTGCGGCCGAGCAGGCCCAGGGGCGCATCAAGACCATTCCTGGCTTTGCCACCCTGAGCGCGGACGCGGCCCACCGCGTGTTGCGCCCCATCTTGGATGCACGCGTGGACACCACGCCCGACGCCGTCTCGCCGACCTTGGTGGTCCTGCGCGAGACCTTCGCCAGTCGTATCGGCCCCGCCGAAGAGCAAGCTCGCGACCGCCTGGATGAAGAGCGCAACAAGACCGCGCCGCAGAAGGTGGTGAAGGTCGAGTCGCACCAGCGTGGGCGCGAAATCGCCAGCCGCGAACAACTGCACGCCGTTTTCAACGAGCTGGAAGAACGCATCGGTCCGCTCCTGGATCGGGGCGACAAAGTGCGCATCGGCTAGTCACGATGACCGAAGCAATCCGCCGCCAACTTACCCCTGAGGCCAAGCAGGCCCTATCCGCGACCATTCGGGCGCTGCGCGAGCGTTTGCTTCGCGATCTGGGCGACGAGGCAGAGCGGCGGTATCGATTGTCGGTGTCGATCGCGCAGTCGGGCCTGGCCGAGGCGCCACGGCGGCGGAGGCTGCGTTTGGAGGCGTGGCTCGACGAGCGCGTGCGATCAATCGGCGCAAAGAACGACAAAGAGAAGCAGGCTGCGCGCGAGCGATTCCTGTCGCAAGCGATCAAGGAAGCGGCGGCCACGTTGCTCAACCGACTGGTGTTGCTGCGCCACCTGGAGGCGATGGGACTTTCGCGGCCCGCGATCGTGACGGGAGGCTGGAACAGCCTGGGCTATCAAGAGCTGCGCGATTTCGCGCCTGGCCTGAGGGGCGACGAGACCGAAGGCTACGCGACGCTGCTGCAAATCAAGTTCGACGAGCTGGCCGTGGATCTGCCGGGTCTGTTCGGCGACGTGGGGCTCACGCGGTTGTTTCACGTTCCCCCGGCGACCTTGCGCGAGATTGTGGACCGGCTGGATGACGAGACGCTGGAATCTGCCTGGACCGACGACACGACGCTGGGCTGGGTCTACCAGTACTGGAACGATCCCGAGCGCGAGGCGCTGGACGCCAAGATCAACGACGGCGGCAAGATTGCGCCGCACGAGATCGCGTCGAAGACGCAGATGTTCACCGAGCGTTACATGGTTGAGTGGCTGCTGCAAAACAGCCTGGGCCTGACCTGGTTGGGCATTTGCAAGAGAAACGGGTGGAAAGCGGACGCCGAAAGCGCGCTACCGGTGCTGGAGGAGAGGAGGGCGCAGTGGCGGAAGAAACGAGAGAGCGCAGAGGTGGCGCTGGATGCGCTGATGCCCATCGAAGGGGAATTGGAGTCGGCGTGGAAATACTATGTGCCTCAACCGTTACCGGTTGAGGGAGAGCGCCAAGGCGGAGCAGAGCACGGAGACTCTGTGCTCTCGTCATCCTCTGTGCTCTCAATCAAGGAGGTCCGCCTCCTTGATCCGGCGTGTGGCTCTGGCCACTTCCTATGCAGCGCTTTCGATCTCTTCGTCCTCATGTACCGCGAAGAGGCCCGCCATCGCGGCGAGGTCTGCTTCGACAAGGACATCGCCGAATCGATCCTTGCACGCAACCTGCACGGCGTGGACATCGACCCGCGGGCCGTGCAGATCGCCGCCGCCGGCCTCTACCTAAAGGCCAAGACCCTCTCGCGCGAGGCGCGGCCGACCCACCTGAACCTGGTGGCGCCGACGCTGCAGCTTGGGAATCTGACCGACGACGATTCGGCGGTGGTCGAGCTGCGCCGCGATTTGAAGCAAGAGGCGGGCATTCCCGAGGACCTGACCCGGCGGCTGGTGGCCTCGCTGGCAGGCGTGGATCACCTGGGTACGTTGCTAAAGGTCGATGCGGCCGTGGATGAGGCGCTGGCCGCGACGAATTTGGAATTCGAGCGCAGCCACGGCCAGGGCGATCTCTTCGGCGGCTTTCCCCAGCAACAGGTGAAGCTGACCGTGGGCGAGGCCAAGGCCACTGTGCTCGACAAGCTGGAGCAGTTCTTGTCCCGGCACTCGGCTTCGGAGGATCTAGGCTTGCGCCTCGACGGCGAGCAACTGGCCGCGGGCGTGCGCTTCGTGCGCATCGTGCGCGAAGGCAGCTACGACGTGGTGGTGGGGAATCCGCCGTACCAGGGACTTGGAAAAACCAGCCTGTCTGACTACGTGTGCAAGAACTACCCGCGCGGCAAGGACAACTTGTACGCGGCGTTTCTGGAGCGGGGGCTCGATCTGGCGCGCCCAGGAGGGCTCTCGGCACTTCTCACGATTCGGGGCTGGATGTTCTTGGGGCAATCTGCAGCGCTACGCAAGTCAATCATCGGCGGGTGCGATCTGCGACTGTTGGGGGACGTCGACAGAGGGGCGTTTGAGGCTGTGCCTGACGAGGTTCTCGCCACGGTCATGTCAGTGATTAGACGCGCGCCCCCCGATTCAGTCGCCATCGCCGTCCAGCCGACGGCGCTCGACGATCGCTCGCGGGATAGTGGAAGGACCGCTCGCAAGCGCGCGGCTCTCCTCGCCCAGGTGGGCCGCTACGAGTTCGAGCCGAAGGGTTTCGAGGTCATCGAAGGCGAGCCCATCGTCTACTGGTGGACCAAGGAATTCCTCGCCCGCTATGCCAGCTCGCCCAAGCTGGGGACGACGAGCCAGGTGAGAAAGGGCCTGTGTACCTGCAACGACCCAAGGTTTGTAAGGAAAAGCTGGGAGGTCACGCCTCAGTCAACGCTCACCTGTCGCTGTATCGGAACAGTCATCGGAGGCTCTGCTGACAGCCGAGTAACGTGGTGTCCAACGGTCATGGGTGGCGAAGGGCTCGAATGGTTTGAGCCCTTGCGTGACGTGGTTCTCTGGAGGAGTCGTGGCTTCCAATTGAAGACCGCGATTGAGCACGCCTACGGCGTCGTAAGTAAGCGCGTTCAGAGTGAGGATAAGTATCTGGTGCCAGGCGTTGCATTCTCGATGATCGGGAATGACTTCGCGGCTCGGATTCACCGCTATCTCAGCGTCTTCGGGAACAAGGGCTCTTCCGTGTTTCCTCCCCAATCATCCGATATTCCGTCCCTCGTTTGTCTGATGAACTCGGTGCACGCTCGTTCTGTGCTTCAGTCGTTAAATCCCGGTATTGGTTTCGAGGTCGGCGACGTGAACCGCCTTCCCACCTTTCCCGTCGCCAACTCTGACGAAATCCTCGCCACCATAGACCGCGCCTTTTCAGAGCATGAAGCCTCCCGAGAATCCTCCGTCGAGTTCAATCGACCAGGCCCTTCGCCCTGGCGTTACGCCCAGGGCTGGGCTCAGCATGCGGTGGATCGTCCCGACGGTGCGCCTCTTCCGCCCTACGAGGCCGCGTACGATCCACCAGAGCCGCCGGCCTTCGTGTCCTTTGCCGTGGGCGTGGCGCTGGGTCGTTTTGGTGCAGGCGGCGAGGGCATTCTCGATCGCGCTCCTGCCACGGCGCTGCCGCATGGGATTCTCTTCCTCGGTGAAGAAGATCGCGACAGCTTGGCGCACCCAGCCTGCGCGATCATGCACGATGCATGGAAAGAGCATGGGACCGTTGTGGGCGAGGGCGACGACCTGCGCACGTACCTGCAATGCTCCTTCTTCGACTGGCACAAGCGCCTGTACGAGAACCGGCCCATCTACTTTTCGCTCTCGTCGGCCAAGAAGAGCTACGTCGCTTTTGTCTCGATCCACCGCTGGCAGAACGACACCTTGCAAGTGCTGCTCGCCGATCACCTGGTGCCTGAACGGCGGCGGCTGGAGGGCGAGCTCGACGACATTCGTAAGGCGCGCACCGCCGCCGACGCGGAAGCCAAGTCGCGCGGCAAGGCCGAGAAGCGCTTCGCCGAGGTGAGCAAGCTGCTCGAAGAGCTATCCGACTTCATCGCCAAGGTGACCGAGGTGGCCGAGCACGGGCCGCCTGCGCCTGACGACAAGACCCCCAAGCGAGAATGCGACGCCCGCTTCGCTATGGATCTCGACGACGGCGTGATGGTGAACAGCGCCGCGTTGTGGCCGCTCTTGGAGTCGCAGTGGAAGGATCCAAAGAAGTGGTGGAGAGAGCTCGCCACCGCCCAGGGCCGCAAGGACTACGACTGGTCCCACCTGGCCGCGCGCTACTTCCCCAAGCGCGTGCGGGAAAAGTGCGTGCAGGATCCGTCGCTTGCCGTGGCCCACAAGTGCTTCTGGGAGCTCCACCCCGCCAAAGCCTACGCCTGGGAGCTGCGCCTCCAAGACGAGATCCGCCCCGACTTCACGATCGACGAACCTAGCTCCGACCAGCACCGCGCCCAATTCCTGCAGGAGCACCACGAGGAAGTCCAAGCAGCCCAAGCCAAAGAAACCCAACGCCGCACCCGCAAAGCCGCCAAGTCCGGCAGCGACGACGCCGATACCCCTCTGCTGGACCGCGCCGACGAGGAAGCCGAGGCCGATGGCAATGCCTAGGACCAATGCTCTTCCGATGGCGGATGTTCCTGTCTGTCCGTTGTCTGTTCTTACGTACCCAATAGTTATTCGGAGGCTTTGATGTCAATTCGCCATCTAGTTCGGGCTATTACGCTGCTCTTCCCGACAGTCCTTCTGGCCTGTGGCTCGAAGACAACGATAGACATCAAGGATGCGGGAACGCAGAAGGACGCCGTCCTGCGCGACTTGGCCGACGCTCGGGTGGACGAGCCAACCCTACCTGATTCAGCCCCGTCGAAGGGCGATGCTGCTGCCGACGGGCTCCTGCCTTCTTCTTCCGACGCCCGCCCAGATATCTCCGATACGTTGCCAGCCTCGACCGACATTGTGCCAGTCCAACCGGATGCGGCGCTTGCCGACATCGGTCGTCCCGACACCGCCGAGGCGGGGTCA
>CAZTTW010000058.1:0-12184 GCA_964616265.1 uncultured Myxococcales bacterium
AGGCCCTCGATCGGCAGGCGCCGGTCAGCGCGATCGCCTTCAGCCCGGACGGAAATCTCATCGCATCCGGCTCCGAGGACCACCGGGTGCGCCTCTGGCAGCCGGCGACCGGGCGTCTCATTCGCCGTCTGGAAGGGCACTCGTCGGCTGTGACTGCGGTCGCGTTTTCGCCCGATGGCAGCGCTGTTGCCTCGGCGTCGAACGACCGCACCGTGCGTCTGTGGGACGTTCGCTCGGGCCAGCTCCTCCGCACGCTGCAGGGCCACGTCTACCACGTGTACGCGCTGTCGTTCGATCCTCGAGGACGGTGGCTGGCCACGGCGTCGTGGGATCGGACCATTCAACTCTGGGACGCAAAAAGTGGCGAGCTCGTGAGGAAGCTAAGGGGACACGACGCCGCCATTCGCGCCATCGACTTCAGCCCCGACGGCAAGATGCTGGTGTCCGGATCCGACGACGAGACGGTTCGCTTGTGGAACACGGAAACGGGCAAGGAGCTCAACGTCCTTTCCGGCCACGCAGGAGCGGTGAATGCCGTGCGCTTTCGGCCCGACGGCGAGGCGGTGTTCTCGGGCTCTGCCGATCACACGGTACGCATGTGGCGTCTGCCTGACGGGGCCAGCGTTCGAAAGCTCGGCGATTGTGGCGCGCCCGTGTTTTCGCTCGCGGTGTCGGCGAACGGGCAAATTCTCGGTGGGGCCTGCGGCGCCGCTGGATCGGTTTTGTGGGACATCGGCACGGGAAGCGAGATTCGACGCGATCGTAGCCAGCGGGGTGAGACCCGCGCAATCGCCTTTAGTCCCGACGGCAGGAGGGTGGCCAGCGGCGGCGAGGATGCCTCGATTGTCGTGGAAGACGTTGCCACCGGACGCGTGCTCGTATCTCTTTGCGCCAACCTGGCTCACCTGGAGGCAGTGGCCTTCGGTCCCGACGGCAACGTGCTGGCCACGGCCTCGCGGGATGGGCGTGTGCGGGTCTGGCGGGATGCGGGCGATCACAAGACCCTGAGTCGCGTGAGCGCAGGCGGGCGGGGACCGCTGCGCACGTTGGCGTTTTCGCCCGATGGCAATGCGATCGCCACCGGCGGCGATGACCGCACGGTCGCGCTCTGGAATCTGGCCGGCGACGGTGCCGAACGGAAACTTGGCCGGCACGACGGGCCCATCAATGCGGTGATCTTCCTGCCCGACGGACACACGCTCGCCTCGGCCGGTGAAGACGCGACGGTGCGTCTTTGGAACCTCAAGAAAGACTCTTCGGCCAGGGTGCTCAAGGGACACCGCTCGCCGGTGCTGGCCCTGGCCGCGAGTGCCGATGGCTCGCTGCTCGCGTCGGCATCCGCCGACGAAACCGTGCGGGTGTGGGAAACCGCCTCGGGAAGAAACGTGGCGGTGCTCGGCAGTCACCGCGGTCCCGTCACCTCGGTCGCTTTCAGCGCCGACGGAAAATATCTGATCACGGGTTCGCAGGACCGCACCATCGATGTCTGGCTGCTCGCCAAGCGGAAGCTGCTCAAAGGCTTGCGCAAAGAGCTGGCCGCCGGTGTGGTCGCGTTGGTTGCAAGCGATGAGCGGATTGCGGCAGCCTCGTCGGATGGGGCACTCAGTCTTTGGAACATCGGTAGTAGCCGAATTGTCAAGCAGGCGACCGGCCCCACGGATGCGCCGAGCGTGCTCGCCATCGCACCCGACGGCGCCACCCTCGCGTCTGCCTCGCGCGACGGCGTGCTTCGGGTTTGGGACGCCGAAAAGCTCGAGCGTCGCTGGTCGCTCTTGGGCAGCTCTCCGGAGCGGTGGTTTGCGTGCAATGAAGCAAGGACCTGCTGGCGCAACGAGGACGGGACCCTACTCGGTCGAGCCACCGCGCAAGGCGGAGTACCCGTCTCGCCGTCCGACGATGCACATCGTACGTCGCTCGAGGCCGTCGTCGACCGAAGCAAGCTGAGTGGCACCATCGAGATCATGGAAGGGCGGACGGTCGCCATTCCGATCCGGATCGAGAATCGTGGCCACCACCCCTCGTACTGGGTCAAGGTGGCGCAGTCGTCGGCGCGCACGCCTGCACGTTCTCTTCTGCTGATTGCGCCTCCCACGATCACCGTGCTTGAGCCCGGCGACAGCGCCACCGTCGTATGTGAAGTGTCGGCGCTCGCAGATTACGAAAACCCGCAGCCGCACGACGAGACGTTGCGCCTTTCGATCACGAGCGCCTCGGCCGACCCCCTTTCCGTCGAGATCCCGGTGTGGGTCGACACTCCGCATTTGCGGCTCGGCCATCTTGCCCTCCTGAGGGGCCGGAAACAGGCGGTGGTGGCCTCGATGAACGAGGTTTCGATGGCCGAGCTCGAGCCCGCCCGCTTGCAGGGCGACCTGGCCCTGGAAGGCTCGCAGGTGAGCATCGCACCCGTCGCGCTCGAACAGCCCTTCATCGGGCAGGATCTCGCATTGGCTTTTCCCCTGCCGGAGGGCGTGCGGATCGGCAGACACAGTCGTATGACTTTCACCATCCGGAAGAGCACGCATCCTGCGCACGTCTGGACCTTTGCTCACGCACCGGTGCGTATCCCTCTGCCGCTGTGGACCTGGGCGCTGATCGCGAGCGGCGTGCTCGGGCTGGGCTTCGTGATCTGGCGCGCGCGTCTTTACGTTCGGGCGCGGCCGGTCGGGCGTGCGGGCAAGCGGTCGGCTCGGCGGGCCGTGGCCGTGTTGCTCGCTCTCGGCAAGGCTCTCATGGCGGTGGTTCGCTTTCGCGCGACGCTACGCCGCCTGCGAGCTCGTCTCGAGCGGCGTAGTATCGCGGTCACATTCTTCCGTCTGCAGCCGGAGACCCAGTGCTCGCATCTCGCACGTCAGTTCGGGGCCTCGTGGGCGCCGCTCGCCAGCGGCCACCAACCGATTTTCGATTTGCAGCTCGGCCCCGAAGTTCCCCTCAACGTCGAGCGCTGCTTGCTGGCGCTTCCGGCGGCCGAGGCCACGTTTCCCGTTCTGGCCGAGCTCGACAGCGTGGACGAGGGCCAGCACGGGATCACGGTCGTGTTTTCGGAGCTTCCCAGATCCGAGCTGAACGCACATCTGCGGGTTCCCCGGCGGCTCGTCGCTGTCAACAAGGCGGCGATGGATCGTATCCTGCGGGCGCCGCGACCGGCTCTGGCATTCGCGCAAGTCGTAAGCCGCCAAGTCGATCGTGAAGCCTTGTCGCTCTACCGCTCGGCCGTCGCGAATGGTCAGCGCCAGCCGCTTTTCGGCCGGAAGAGCGAGCTGCGCCGAATGACGACCGATCCGCGCAAGAACTACCTCGTGATCGGTCCGCACGGCATCGGCAAGACCAGCCTGCTCGACGAGATCTATCGCCGCTTCCGGACGCATCCGATGGTCGAGTGCCACTACCTTTCGCTTGCCGACGGCGATTTGACGGCGGCTCTGGGCGATGCGCTCGGCATGTCCGGCGAGCCGTTGCTCGACGTCTTGCTCGAGCGCCTCGTCGATCGGCCCAAGGGCAAGCAAGTCGTCGTGCTCTGCGATGATGCCGACACCTGGGCCACGCTCGACGCTGCTCGTGGCGGAGCCCAGCTGCAGACGCTCACGGTGCTGAGCCACGAGCACCCATGCTCTTTCGTGCTGGCGGGCTTCCTCGGGCTTCTCTATGCGGCGCGGCCGGTGCGCGGTCGCAAGCGCTTCGGCGACATCGTCCGGATCGAGAATCTCGATGCGGAAGCTTGCACGGAGCTCGCCACCTCGCCGATGGCCGCTCTGAACGTGCACTACGCGAAGACCGATCTGATCGAGCACCTCACGCAGCAGAGCGCCGGCATGCCGGGCCTGCTCGCGGTTCTTTGCGACCAGGTGCTCGCGCGCCTTCCGCCCGGCGAGGACATCATCGAGCGCGCCGAGGTCGAGATCGCCTGCAAGAGCGAGGCGGTCGCGCAAACGATTACCGCCTGGCGGCCACGTTTCGGCTTGCCGGAGTCTCGCTTCGCGACCCTCGATCAGACGGTCATGATGTCGGCCGTTTTCAAGCCGCACTTCACGCTCGAAGAGCTGCAGTCGACCCTGGCCGGCCTCGGCGTGCACGCGACCGCGACGGAAGTCCAGCATTCGGCAGATCGGCTGGTCGCCGCCTGCGTATTCGAGCACTGGCTCGGCTCGTTCCACTTCCGTGTGCCGCTCTTCCAAACCGTCATGCAGGAGGCGACCCTGGCGCGCATGATCGAGCAGTCGAGTCCCGACGACTAGCCTAGAACTGGCTGAGAAATTTCCAGGCTTCGGCCGGGCCTTGCAATCTACGGAACCAAGAGAAGCTTGCCCGTGGTGCCGCGGCCCGTGAGCGCCCGGTGCGCGTCTGCGGCTTGTGCCAGCGGGAATTTGCGCTCGATGCGCACATGAAGCTGCCCCGACGCCATCATGCCCAGGACGTCCTCGGCGCGTGCAAGCAGCTCGGCGCGCGTCGCGGTGTAGTGCTGCAGCGATGGCCGCGTCAGGCTGTACGAGCCCTTGCTCAGGCGCGTTGGATCGAAGGGGGGCACCACGCCGCTCGACTGACCGAAGAGCACCAGGTGGCCGCGCATCGCCAGCGACTCCAAGCTGCCGTCGAAGGTTGTCTTGCCGACGGAGTCGTAGACTACGTCGACGCCGCGGCCGGCGGTGATGCGTTTCAATTCCGCCACGAAGTCGCTCTCCTTGTAGTTGATGACATGGTCGGCGCCCGCTTCTTTGGACAGCTTGGCCTTGGCTTCGGTCGAGACTGTGCCGATGACCTGGGCGCCTGCGCGTTTGGCCATTTGCGTGAGCAGCAGGCCCACTCCGCCCGCTGCCGCGTGAATCAAGGCCGTGTGTCCTGCGCGCAGCGGGAAAACAGTCTTTCCCAGGTAGTGCGCGGTCATTCCTTGCAGCATCGCCGCCGCGGCCGTCTCGGTGGAAACGCCGTCGGGAACCGGAACCAGGCGATCGGTTGGTACGACAACGTGACTGGCGTACGAGCCGGGTCCGGAAGCCCAGGCCACGCGATCCCCGATCTTGATGTCGACTTTTGCGGCCCCGACCGCTGCGCCCACGCTCTCCACGACGCCCGCACCTTCGAGCCCGATGGGAATGGGCTTCGGCGTCGGGTAGAGGCCGGTCAAATGGTACACGTCGATGTAGTTGACGCCGACGGCTTCGATGCGCACCAGAGCTTCACCCGGGCCAGGTGCAGGTGTGGGAATGTCCTGCGTAGTCAAAAGCTCGGGTCCGCCGTTTTGCGTGGGTCGTATCGCTTGCATGGGCTCTCCTCGTTTTCGTGCGAAGTTGTGCCCGCGCGCACCGTCGGCTTGGCGCTCGGACGAACCGTCGCGATTTACTCGCTTCGGACGGAACAGCTTGGGCTAAAGTAACGCTCCGGGCATTTCGATGTCGTCTAGCCTAAAACGGATCTTCGTCCTTCTGCTTTTTTCCTCTGGCTGCCTGCAAGAGGGGCCGGCGCCGAAAGGACGCCTGCTGTTTCACGGTCAACACGTGGAATCGCCCGCCTTCATCACGGTCGGCTCCGACGAAATGGTCCGCTTCGAGGATCGCATCTCGTACGCCACCGCGACCCAGGGTGGGGTGTCCGACCTGTGGATCTCGTCGTTCGACGGCACTACCCAGCGCAAGGTGGTCTCCCAGCTCTCGGATTTTTGGTCTGAGCAGGGGCCCGACAACGCGGGCGATCGTCTCTTCATGATCGACGAGCACTTGGTGCCGAGCAACGGCAGCCAGGCGAGGGCAGGGACGCTGGTACGACTTGGTCCAATGCTGGATGAAGAGTTTCGCCTGGAAGAGATTTCCAGCTACACGCCGTTTACGATCTCCATCGGTGGGCTGTTTGAAAACCCATTGGAAGGACAGACCTGCCCGAGTTTTCCGAGTCTGAAGGATAACTGTCCACAGCTCTTCTACGAGAAGCCGCTGCAATTAGGCGAGCGCTATCCAACGCTCATGCTTTGGGATGGCACGAACCATCTTCCACTGGGCGTCGATTCGAACTCGTTTCAAGTGCAGACCATCGGGAACAACGCCTACTTCGTGCTCGACGACCAGCACGTGCTGACTCGCTTCCGGCGCCCAAGCTACGCTCTCGAATCCTTGCGGGGAAATGTCGGTCGTTTTTCGGTCAGCGGCGACGAGCGCTACGCGGCCCTTGCGGTGTCCGACGACAAGCCCAGGACCGTGGTGCGCGACTTGAAGACGGGTCAAGAGATCCCTTTGATGCGGCCAAATCCGTCGGGGTGGGGCGGCTTCTCGGGTAGCACGTTCTACTATTCACTGAATGCCACCGTCACCGCACCGGCGGAGTTGCATACTCTCAATCTTGAAACCGGCGAAGACACTTACAAGACGCTGCCGAGCCCGCTTACCAATGCAAGCGACGCGAAGGACAGACCGAACAGCGACGAACGACTGATCCTCGACAGCGTCGGGCACGGTGTGTTCACGAGCAAGAGCGATCTCGTAGCCAAACGGGTTCTCCAAGGGCCGCTGTACACGCCGTCCTTCACGTCGGACGGCAAGTACCTCGTCTAAATTTCGCCCGCGGCGCCCACGCTTTACGATACTGCGGTGCAGGGGCCGCTCATGTTCCAGGATGCCGACCACACCGACCAGCCGGCCACCATGGTTTCCCCGCCGGGCCTTCTGGTGAACGCCCAGCATGGCGCCGCCTACTTTTTCACCTCGGGCGATAACGGGCAGCTTTTGGTGTTTTGGGCGCACCTCGGGCGGTCGACCTCGGATTTGTACTTTGCGGACTATACCGAGGGCTTGCTGCCGACGAATCTTCGCTTGATTGCGAAATCGATCCTGTCGGTATCGGTCTCGGCCCACACTCTTTTCGGCATCGTGAACATGTCGCAACAGGATGGTGTCGGAGACCTGGTCTATCGCGACATCGATACCGGAACAGACACGCTTTACGCGCAGGCCGTGCTTGATGCGACGTCGTGTCCGTCAGGCCACGATTGCGCCAACATGTTCCTCTATGTCGTGCGAGGGCGTTCGGATTCCGATCGCTCCGGTCTGTGGATTGACAGCCTTGCTTCAGCGGATAATCCCGACGGGGGCCGCGACTAGTGCCGGCGGCTTCTCTTCTGCCGGCGCTCCTCCTTCTTTCCTTCGATGGTGGCATCGAGTCCGGTGCGCTTTCCGTCGACGGAGGCGCCGACCAGCATTCGATTGCCGCCACGGCCGCCGAACCCGTCTCGGCGATCGTCGATGGTGGTGCGCCCGAAGCCGTCGCTGCCCCGCCAGCGCGGACCCACTTGCGCAAGCTCAGCGGCAAGGTCGTGGCCCGCGGAACTCGTCAGCCGCTGGCCGGCGCGCAGATCAGCCTCGCCGTCGGCGACGGCACGCGCGCTTCGACGGAGACCGCCGCCGATGGCAGCTTTTCACTCGAAGCCTTGCCAGGGGCGCACCAACTTCGCGTGCAGTATCCAGCCTTCGTTCCGCTGGTTCGTTCCGTCGACATTGTGGGCAATGTCGCAGACCTGGTCCTGCGACTCGAACCGCGACCCGACGGCGAGCGCTACGAAACCGTGGTCACCGCCGAGGCGCCCGAAGAGCCGGTCTTCGCCATCAAGAAGGAGGAGCTTGTCCACACGGCGGGCTCCTTCGGCGATCCCTTCCGAGTGATCGAGTCGCTGCCGGGCGTGGCCCAGAGCACGTGGCCGCTGCCCTTCTATGCCATTCGCGGTGCCAACCCTGGCAACACCGGTTTCTTCATCGACGGCGTGCGCACGCCGGCGCTCTTTCACTTTGCCCTCGGCCCATCGGTGATCCACCCGTTCTTCATCGAAGACCTCGAGTTTTACCCCGGTGGCTATCCGGTCAACTACGGTCGCTATGTCTCGGGCATCGTGTCCGCCAATACGGCGACGCCCGCCACGGATCGTTTGCACGTGTCCGCCGACGTGCGCTTGTTCGACGCAGGCGGTATCGTGGCGTCGCCGTTCGACGACGGCAAGGGCACGCTAGCGGTCGCCGGGCGCTACTCGTACACCGGCTTTCTCCTTTCGGCTTTCTCGAATGCCTACGCGCTCGACTACTGGGACTATCAAGTTCGCGTCCAGCACACGTTGGGGCCAGGCAAGATCACGTTCTTCGCCTTCGGGTCGGGCGACCGGCTGGAGCAGAAAAACCCCGACCAAACCGACTGGGGATTTCCGGGACAGGAGACTTCGATGCAGCCGGGTCTGGCCAAGCTCATGTTCCATCGCGCGCAATTGCGCTGGGATGGTTTGGCGGCGGCCGGGCATTTCAGCGCCGCCGTGGTCGGCGGGATCGACGATTCCACGGTCACGCTGACCTCGCTCTTCTCTTTGCCGGTGGGCGCCCGCATGTACACGCTAGCGCCGCGGCTATCGGAACGATGGACGCTCGCGCGCTGGATCGACGTCGAGATTGGTGCTGACTCCGAGATTCAGCGAGCGCAACCGCGCTCGATTGTTGCCGACGTAGGCGGCCTGACCGACGCCATCTATCGCACGGATCTTTTTCGCGACCGCGCGATCGTCTCGGCGGGGAGCTACGTCGGTATCGGCATTCATGCCGGCGACCGCTTCGTGCTGTCGCCGGGCTTGCGCTACGACGGCTATTTCGAGCAAGGAACGCAGGCGTTCGCGTTTGGTCCGCGGCTGCTGGCGCGCTATCGCATCGGCGCGCGCGACTGGCTGAAGGCGACGGTGGGTCAATTTTCGCAGATGCCCAGCCTGCCGGTGGGTGTGCCGGGCTTCGAATCGTTTGGTCTGGCGAGCTACGGCTTGCAGCGCTCGCGGCAGGCGTCCGTGGGTGTCGAATCGGCGCTCGTGGATCGTCTCGGCCTCGACCTCAATCTCGATACGTCGCTCTTTTACCAGCGCCTGCACCTGACCGATCTCAGAGACACGCTGATTCCCGATCCCGAGAGCGCCGACTTGCTCGAACCGCGCGAGGGCGAAAGTTACGGGCTCGAAGTAACGCTTCGCCGGCCGATGAAGCACCGCCTGTACGGTTGGGTGGCGTACACGTTGTCGCGCTCGGTTCGTCTCGTGGACGGGATCATCGTTCCGTCGGACTGGGACCAGCGGCACATCCTCAACCTCGTCGTCGGCTACCGCTGGCCGCGCAATTTTTCGACCTCGGCGCGCTTCCACTACAACAGCGGTAGGCCCTATCCGCTTTACAGCAACCTTACGTACGAAGTCGAAGAGTACATTCGCATGCCGGGTTTTCCCCAGCTCGACCTGCGAGGCGACAAGCGCTTCATCTTCGACAAGTTCATCATGGATGTGTACCTCGAGCTCGTGAACTCGACGCTCAGTCGGGAGGTCTACGACGTGAAACGCCAGACCACGGGCGCGCTCACCGAAAGCTACTACCGGCTCGTGTTGCCTTCCGCCGGCGTGCATATCGAGTGGTAGCGGCAGCTTGCGTTCGGCGACGGTTGACGGAAGCCAGCCGCGGGTTGAAGCTTGCCCATCATGAAGCATGCATGGCTGATTTCCGCTACGTTCGTTTTCGGGCTCTGCGTAGCTGCGCCCGCATTTGCCGACGACGCGGCCGTCTTCTACAACCAAGGATTGATTCTCAAGCGGCAAGGCAAGACAGCCGAGGCTATCGCCGAGATCAAGAAGGCGATTACCGCACGCAAGGATTACGCGGCGGCATGGTTCACCCTGGGCAACCTCTACCGCGGCGAGGGCGACTATGCGAACGCCGCCCAGGCGTACCAGAAAACCGTCGAGCTACAGCCCAAGGATGCTCCTGGCCACGCCAATCTAGGCGCGCTCTACATTCGCATGAAGCGCATCGACGAAGGCATCAAAGAGCTGGAAATTGCAGCGACCATCCAGCCCGACGACTACGAAACGCAGGCCACGCTGGGCACCGCCTGTCGGCAAAAGGGCGACTATCCGCGCGCCATCAGCCATTTGAAGAAAGCCACCGAGCTCAAGCCGGAGCAGGCGCTCGCGTGGTCAAATCTGGGCGTAGCGCTGACCAAGACTTCGGACAAGGACGGCGCCATCAGGGCTTTTCAGAAGGCCATCGCCATCGAACCGAAGAACGGCATGACCCACTTCAACTTGGCCGTGGTCTACCGTCAGCAGAAGCGCATCGACGACGCCATCCCCGAATATCAGGAGGCAGTGAAGCTAGATCCGAGCCTGTCGGGCGCATATTACGACCTGGGACTGCTCTATTCGCAGGATCGCCGCCACGAAGAGGCGCTGGATGCCTTCCGGAAGTACCTGTCGACCAGCGATCATCGCTCCTCGGCGTCGGAAAAGGACGCCGAGGAGCGCATCAAGTCGCTGGAAGCAGCCGCGCCGAAGAAGAAGTAGCGTTCGCGTTTGCGTAGCCGAGCTTTGCTCACCGACTTCGTCGGCGCTGCGGACCTCCACCTCCAGGCCCCTTCCCTCGCGGCCCGCGGCCGCGACCTTGCGGCTCCGCCAGAGCGCGCGAGGCCGAGCGCAGCGAGCGGTGGGCAGGGTGGGTGGCAGGGGCCTCGGGTTTGGAAACCCTCGAGGGTTTCCATCAAAATTTGATGCCCACGAAGGTGCGGACGACCTGGGCGGCGTTCGCATCCTCGGCGTGGTTCCACAGGGGGTTCTGCGAGTCGCTGCCGACGGATCGGGCGAGGGCGCCCATGGGCCAGAACACGCCCCAGGTGGCGCCAGCGTAGATGTTTTCCCGTAGGTTGCGGTACTGAAGACCGAGATCCATTTCGACGCCGTAGTTCATCGAGTTGCCCGGCGTGGACACCGGCACGGGCGCGATGCTGTAGATGACCGAGCCGGAGATGCCGATGTCGTTTTGGCGGCGAGAATCGAGGTCCAGCCAGTAGGCGATACTTGGCTTGAAGTAGATGGCGTTGCTGACCGTGCCGAGGATGCGGCGGAAAAGGATCTCGTCTACGTGGTACTCGGGCGAGAAGTGGAAATCGTTCAGGTTTCTGTCGCCGGCGGGCTGGGGTACGAACTTCCAGCGGTAGTTGAGGTAGGGGTAGTAGTACCCGCCGGTGGTGCCGGCGAGCGCTGGGTTTGGGTCGTACGCTAGCTCGGCCTGATCGCCGGTCGCGCCGCCGCTTTCGAAGCCGATGAAGAGCGAATCGTTGTACAGCTTGAGCTGGCTCGCCAAGACAAATCCGGCTTGCAGGATGCTGAGTCCCTGGTCGTTGCTGTTAGTGCCGACGCGTAGCGGGCCAGCGTTGCCCAACTTTCCCGCCAGCATGTTTCCTTCGAATTCCACGGTCAGCGCCTTCCATCCCAGCTTGAACCAGATGCTGGGAATGAAGAGCAGGGCATCGATCTTCGTCAGCGAATTGCCGAAATCGCCACCGGAAAGTCCGTACTGGGGATTCTGGTTGCTGCTGGCGTAGGGACCGTTTGTTTGCGGCGAAATATTGAAGGTCGCGTAGTCCTGGCTGCGGTAGACGAGCTGGGCTCCATAGTTGACCACGACATCGCCAGCGGCAATGCGCTCGCGCCACGTTTTGTCGTCATCGATGCGCGTGATGGCCGCCATGAACTGGGTCACGTCGTCTTTCTGCGTGAGATCCATCGGGAATCCGCCCGCGTTCTTCTGTCCGAGGTCGGTGTATCCGATGTGATATCCCTGCGCGCCGAAATCCCACGCCAGCGCAAGCTGGTGCCCGTAGATGGTCGTGAGAGCCATCAAGCGATCCACCGTGGTGCCACCTTCGCAGTCGGCGCAATCGCCGCGGTTGAAGTACATGCCGCGCCCGAAATGCCAGGGCATGCGGCCGAAGCGGAGAGAGCCGAACTCGCTGTCGATCTCGCCCCAGGCGCGCTTTGCGAGAACGCTGCTTGCGTAACTGTTCTGCGTGGTCGATAGGACATCGGTCGACGCGGCCGAGGTCGTCTGTCCCGCCGTCCCCTGTCCAACATTGGTCGTCTGATTGGGCGCGTAGACGTTGCTGATGAGCGAATCCGGTGTCGAGCCCAAGATCAAATTGTCGAAGATGTCGAACTGGCTGCGGATACGCACCTGGTCCGAAATATTGATGGTGGGCTCAACCCGGAAGCGCATGTTGCCGTCGCCGAGACCCTTGTCGTCGCATCCTTGGGTCGTGCCGAGAGGAACCTGGCACTCACTTGGCACGGGAAATGGCGGAAGTGCCGAGGGATTACGGCCGCCTGCCGCGTTGTACCCCTGGTCCATGTTCATCTTGTAAAGGT
>CAZTTW010000059.1:0-677 GCA_964616265.1 uncultured Myxococcales bacterium
GGGCGACCACCGCCATGCAGCCGACGACGTTGTACCAAAGGAAGCTGATCTTCGTCGCACCGAACATGGCGATGACGATGGCCTCGGCCAGGACGGCGGCGATGCAAACCACGTTGGCGCCGAGGCGACGCGTGAAGAAGGCGAGAAGAAAGATCCCCAGGATGGTTCCGTAGAACAGCGATCCCAGGATGTTCACTGCCTGAATCAGGTTGTCGAGAAGCGAGGCAAACACGGCGAAGGCGAGGGCCAGCGCTCCCCACAGCGCCGTGAAGACCTGCGCGGCGCGGACATAGTGTGCGTCGGAAGCCTGAGGACGGATGCTTCGGCGATAGAAGTCGACGACCGTCGTCGACGCCAAGGCCGACAGCTCGCCAGCGACCGCGGACATGGCAGCGCAGAAGATGACCACCAGCAGTAGCCCGATCATGCCGCGCGGAAGATTGGCCATCACGAAAGAAAGGAAAATGTAGTCCGAGTCCTTGGTGTTGGCGTCCGGGACAGCAGCGGCGATGGTTCGCCGGGCTTCTTCTCGAACCGTGGCGGTTCGCTCGACCGCTCGCTGCAGGTCGCGGCGGCCCGCTGCACGATCCGTAGCGTCGGTCGCGCGAAGGAATCGCTCGAGGGCAACCCGCTGCTTTGCGAAGGTGCCGGCGTGCTCTTCCTCCAACCTCTCGATG
>CAZTTW010000059.1:687-12181 GCA_964616265.1 uncultured Myxococcales bacterium
CCGTTTGCTTGGCGCGGGTGAGCTCGGCCTGGTTGAAGAAAACGGGCGGCAGGTTGAATTGATAGAACACGAACACCATGACGCCCACCAGAAGAATGAGCGCTTGCATGGGAATCTTGAGCAGACCGTTGAAGAGCAGACCCACCCGGCTCTGCCCAATCGAGCGCGCGCCAAGATAGCGTTGGACTTGCGATTGATCCGTGCCGAAATAGGCCAAGGACAAGAAGAAGCCGCCGAGCAGTCCCGACCACAGCGTGTAGCGGGTGTTCGGGTTGGTCGAAAAATCGAGCGCGTCGAGCTTGCCCAGCGCTCCGGCGACGCGCAGGGCTTTACCGACCGTAACGTCGGCGGGTAGCCGCCAAACGATAACGACAAATGCCGCGGCCATCCCGGCCAGCATGATGACCATCTGTTGCTTTTGCGTTTGACTGACGGCGCGTGCACCGCCGACGATCGTGTACACGATGACGATGGCGCCGATGCACAGACAGGTCAGGCGGAAGGGCCATCCCAGCACCGAGGACACGATGATTGACGGCGCATAGATAGTGATTCCAGCCGATAGACCGCGTTGAAGAAGAAACAGGAAAGCCGTCAGCTGTCGCGTCTTGCGGTCGAAGCGAGCTTCCAGGAATTCATAGGCGGTAAAGACGCGCGCCTGGAAGTAGCGGGGAATGAAGACGATGGAAATCACAATCGTCGCGAGCGGTAGCCCGAAATAGAACTGAATGAAACGCATGCCGTCTTGGTACGCCTGCCCCGGCATGGACAGAAAGGTGACAGCACTGGCCTGCGTTGCCATGACCGACAATCCGATGGTGAGCCACGACTCCTGATTGCCACCGCGCAGGTAGCGACTCATGTCGTGGGCACCGCGGGTCCGCCATACGCCGAAGCCGACAATCGCCGCGAGCGTGCCGCACAGGACGATCCAGTCGAGGTTGCTCACCGATAGATCCAACGCAGGGCTGCGAAGGCGGCGATTTCGACGACGAGGCTGAGTACCACGACGATGTAGAGCGTTCGCCAGGTGAGAAACGGCGGCCTATCGTCGAGTGTATTCTCGAGTGTCTTTTCGAGAGCGCTATCGCGCATGCGGGTTCTGTCCTGCGGAGAGGAGGTTGGCAAAGAGGCGAAACGCCCCCGGCACGCCCGCCGGCAATTGCCGAAAGAAGGAAAGGCCCGTGTAGATGTAGACGCCTTTGCCATCGTGGGCGACCAAGAGTCCTCCTGCCAAGGCAGGCTCGCCGGGATCACGCATGGAAAGAACGGTCTGGTAGTGCGCATCCCATGTCGAGGCAAAATAGAGCCCGCGCTCTTGCACCCAGCCCTCGAAGTCTGCGCTCGTGATCTTGTTCGGCCAATTGAGGAGCGGGTTTTCCGGCGTGAGGAATTCCACCGGGGCGCTTTCGTCGGTCACGCGTTCGCGACCGATGGTGAAAGGATAGGGACCGATCGGAAGCGTCAGCGGCGCCAGTCGATTGTTGGTGTTGTACTGGGCGACCACCGTACCGCCCTGATGGACGTACGCCATCAGGGCAGGCTGGGCGGCGGGTAGCTTGTCGTTGCTGTTGTAGGCGCGGACGCCGATAACGACGGCGTCGAAGCGGGCGAGGGCGGCGGCGGTCAGGTGGGGCAGAAGCTCGTCCGGAAGGACCGTGACGTCGTAGCCTATCTGCTGCAACATGGATGGCACTTCGTCGCCGGGGCCGGGAATGCAGGCGATGGTCTTGCCCTGAATCTCGACGGGCAGGGCGACCGCATGGATCTCGGAAGGCACGAGGACGGCTTGGATGGGAATGTGCGAATGCTCGATGTGCTCCACGCCTTGAGCAAGATGCGCGTTCTGGACGTCGGCGACCGCACGCAAACGGGCCTCTGCTGGTGGACGCGGCTCCCGCGCGGGCGGCTGCACGCGAAAACTGAGGTCGAGCGTGGGAGTCTTGTCGAACGTAAATGGAATCGTCGCGGGCGTCACCGTCCATCCGGTCGGAGCTTCTAGGCGCAGGACCCCGGCGACGGGCAACGTGGCGGCCGCGAGGCGAACCGTGACGGAGCGTGCTTCCCCGCGAGGAAGCATCAGAACCTTGGTGGCAGGCTTTACCGATACCGGCGGCGCGATCTCGACTGATCGGTAGCGCTCGCCGGCCACCGGATCGGTCCACTTGTAGACGATCGGGCGCCGCACCTGCAACGTGTGCTGATCGATGGTGAGAACGAAGTCGACGAAAAGGCTGGCCGGTGCCTCGGGCAGGCCAATTTCGTCGGCCTTTGCGACCAGAAAGAGTCCCGGCTCGGGCGGCAGGGCGAGCCAGTAGGGCGTGCTCCATGGAAGGTTCTGCTGCGAGCGCAGCGTCTTCTTGATCTCGACCGATCCCAGAGGCTGATTCACGCGGCCGCTCGGCGACTTGTCCGAATCCTTTGCGCCCGCCGCGTCCGCGAAAGTTGCGCCTACGACCTTCAGCTCGCTCAGCACGATCTTCGCCGGCGAACGGTTGACCGCGCTGGCGATAAGCGCGAGCTCGCCGCCAGGCACCACGCGGAAGTCGCTGGCCGTGGCTTCCACGAAGACGCCGGCGCAGGCGAGAACCGCCTCGTGAACCTCGGCCTTTTTGTGGTCTCGCCAGTCGAGCTCGCCGACGTGGTCCAGGGCTTCGTCAATCGCCAAGAGCTTGCGAATGATGGTGTGGGGCGTCGCGGGAACGAATTCACGTTGGGCTTGCTCGATGAGCTTGGCGAGGGCGGCCGTGCCGCGGAAGCGTTTCCAAGAAAAGTCGAGGTCGCTCAGGAACGAGTTGCCGGACACCGGATGTTCGTCGAGTGGCAGGAAATATTCGGCGATCGGCGAGCGGCTGCGGGCCACGCCGAAGCCTTGGCTTTTGTGCATGCTGCGGCTATCCGCCGCCAGCTCACCCACCGAGATCCCCAGCAACGGATTGTAGGCATTCACGTCCATCTTGATGAAAGCGGACAAATCCTCTCCGTCTTTGATGCTCCAGCCCGAGCGGTTCCAGAAAATCCGGCGTGCCTGCCAGGGACGGACTTCTTCGCTCAATTGCTCGGGGTGGAATTTTGCGTCGGCGGCGGCGTGGAATGCCTCCACTGCCAGCTGCGCCGAGGCCGTGTGGTGACCGTGGGTGTCGGTGACTTCGGGCGAAAAGCGCGTGACGATTACGTCGGGGCGGAAACGCCGAATGACCCACACGACGTCGGCCAGGATGGCGTCTTTGCCCCAAATCTTCAGCGTCTCTTCGGCGCTTTTCGAATAGCCGAAGTCACGGGCACGTGTGAAGAACTGCTCGGCGCCGTCGATTCGTCGAGCTGCCAACAGCTCTTGCGTGCGGATGACGCCCAAGTCGGCACCCTGTTCTGCCCCGATCAGATTCTGGCCGCCGTCGCCGCGGGTGAGCGACAGATAGCCGGTGCGCAGCAGCAGCTGCTTCGACAGATAGGCCAGCAGATTCGTGTTCTCGTCGTCGGGATGGGCCGCCACGTAGAGCACGCTTCCCACGACGCCCAGTTTGCGCAGAGCGAGCTGAATCTGCGCAGCGTCGGGCTGGGGCGCAGGGCTTGGAGATCCGCTGGCATGAGCTTGTTCGGAGATCAGCATGGCTAAAATCGGCAACAACAGGGCAAGGCTCCTCGGGCGCAGGCCAAATCGGCCGAGTATACTGACCGTCACCAGTGGGTCGCGCATTTTCCAATTCCTACCTTGCGGGCGAGCCGGCTGCACATGCGTTCTTCGCGCCCGTCTTTCGCGAGCCCGCAAGGCGAATCGCTCGCGCTCGCAATGCTGCGAAGCGAGGGGTGGCGCCGGCGTTGGTTCGGGCGTTGCGAGACCAGCAGGCCGAGTGGGGCGCAAACGGCGCTCGCCAGGCGAACCTGGAGGCGCTGGCCTCGGGAAACGCGGCGGTCGTGGTCACGGGACAGCAAGTTGGTTTGTTCTTGGGGCCGCTCTACGCCTTTTACAAAGCTGCCTCGGCGATTGCGATGGCCCGCGCCATCGAGAGCGAGTCTGGCGTTCGCTGCGTGCCGCTTTTCTGGCTGCAGTCGGAAGATCACGATTTCGAAGAGATTCGTTCATGCAAAGTAGCGGGCAGCGACGGAGCGCCCGTCGTGCTTTCGTTGCCCGACGACTTGGATGGCCAAGGTCGGGCTTCGGTCGCACACCGAATCTTGCCGCCGGACGTGACCTCGATTCTAGAGGACCTGTCACGGCATCTACCAGCCGGACCTGCGGCCGACGAAACGCTCGCGCTGCTGCGAAAGCATTACCGGCCAGGCGCCGGATTGGTGGCGGCATTCGCTGGCGCGATGGCTTCCGTCTTTTCGGACGAGGGCCTGCTGTTTCTCGATCCACGGGATGGTCGTATTGCGGAGCTGGCGACTCCTGTTTATCGCCGCTGCCTCGATGACTGCACGCTCATCGAGCAGATGTTGCACGAACGTAGCAAGGCGCTGGCCGCTGCGGGATTTGCCGAGCAAGTGGCGGTTCGCGATGGCGGCGCTTTGCTTTTTCATCATCGCGACGCCGCCACCGGGCCGCGCGTGCGAATGCTGCAGACCCAGAAGGGCGCGAAGGGCGTGAATGGATCAACGGGAGCGGCTTGGCGCTTAGCCGGCAGTCAGGACGTCGTCGGTGCGGCCGAGGTCGACCGCTTGCTCGCGCACGAGCCTCTCCGCTTTTCCACGTCGGCGCTGCTTCGGCCCATCGTACAGGACACGCTTTTGCCCACCGTGGGTTACGTGGGCGGTCCCGGTGAAATCAACTATTTCGCCCAGCTGCAGCCGCTCTATGCCCACTTCGACCTGGAACCGCCGCTGCTCTTTCCCAGGGCGCGTTTTCGTGTGCTGGACGCCCGCACGCGGCGGCGGCTAGCGCAGCTCGCAATCGCGGCGAACGATGTTGGCCAGTCGACGGACCAGCTTCTACCTCGCGTGGCAGCTCCGTCCGGGACAAACGCCTCGCCAGCGCGCCTGCGCGAGACCGTGGAACGTCAGATTTTTCCCGCGCTGGACGCGCTTGTCTCCGCCGTCGGCGCAGAAGCAGATCCGAGCTTGCAGAAGTTGGCGAAGCGCACTCGGGAGCGGGTCGCCTATCGCCTCGAGCACCTGCTCGCGCGGTACGCGCGCGGGCTGGCCGAAAAGGACACGGCCACGATGCAGCGGCTGCAGCGGTTGCAGTGGACGCTGTGTCCGGACGGAATTCCGCAAGAACGCTTCTACAGTTGGCCGTGGCTGGCCGGTCAGCTTGGCGTCTCGGCCGCGCGCCGATTGGTGCTGGACCATCTGGCCGCGCACGGGCCCTTTGTCACCGACTTGCAGGATCTCGAGCCGTGAGGGAGCGCCGCCCGGATCTTCGCATCGGCGTCGCCTGTTTCTCGTCTTTCGGGGGCAGCGGCGTCGTCGCCGCCGAGATCGGCATGGAGCTGGGTCGTCGCGGCCACGGCGTGTGCTTCCTAAGCGACAAGCCTCCCGCGCGTCTCGACCTTTCGAGCCCCAACGTCAGCTTTCATCCAGTCGAGCCGTTCGACTATCCACTGCTGGCGGATCGGTCCTACGCCCTGGCCTTGAGCGCAACCATGGTCGAGGTCGCGGGTGCCCAAAAACTGGACCTGTTTCATCTGCATTATGCGCTTCCCCATGCGGCTAGCGCACTTCTCGCGCGCAGCGTGCTTGGCGCTGCAGCTCCCAAGGTCGTGACCACGTTGCACGGCACGGATGTTTCGGTGGTCGGATCGGATCCGCGTTTTCAGGCGCTCGTGCGCACCGTGGTCGCGGCCAGCGATGCCATCACGACGCCTTCGAAGTGGCTGGCGCAGTTGGCCCACGCCCGATTGGGCTTGCCACGCGATCGCACCATCGAGGTGATACCAAACTTCGTCGATACGGTGCGCTTCGCGCCGCCGAGGCTGGCCAAAGCCGCCGACCGGACGCGCATCCTCATGCACGTATCGAACTTCCGTGCCCTCAAGCGCACCGAAGACGTGGTGCGGATCTTCGCCGCGGTCCGGGCGCGGGTGCCTGCTCGATTGCATTTCGTCGGCGAAGGGCCCGAGCGGCCTTCCGCCCAAGCCTTGGTAGTGTCTCTCGGGCTTGCCGACGACGTGCGATTCCTAGGAGAACCTGCGGATTTGCCGACGCTGCTGCAAGCGAGCGACGTGTTCCTCCTGCCGAGCCAAAGCGAGAGCTTCGGCCTTGCCGCGCTCGAAGCCATGGCCTGCGGGGTGCCCGTGGTTGCGTCCGACGTGGGCGGAATTCCCGAGGTCGTCGCGGACGGCGTTTCTGGCTTTTTGGCGCCGGTCGGCGATGTGGACCGCATGGCAGATGCCACGCACCGGCTGCTCACGGACGATGTGCTCCACGGCCGGTTCGCGAAAGCGGCGCGACGCCTTGCCGAGGAGCATTTTCGCTTGCAGCCGGCCGTCGATCGCTACGAAGCGCTCTATCGCAATACGCTGGGACGGCCCTAGCCCTTCTTCTTCCACTCGCCAAGCGTCTTCTTGATCTCGGGCTCGAGGAAGAAGAACTCCGCCTTCTGTCCCAGCTGATACGCTTTGTCGCCGAAAACGATGGCGTCCTTGGTCTTGCCTTTTCCGGCAAGAATCGTCGCTTTGATCCACAGATTGAACCAGTCCTCTTTGAGGCTGAGAGACTGATCGACGTACCCCAGCGCGATGTCGTAGTCCTTCTTGGTGTCCGCGAGGTAGCGGGCGGCATTGGCGTAGGTTCGCCAGGCACCGTCGATGCCCTTGGCGATGTTGGCCATGGCTTGCTCCTGGGTCGCGACCTTGATGGGAATGGAAAGCCGAAGCTTGTCCCATTCCAGATCCAGCACGCCCTGGTCGTCCGTGAAATCGGAGAACAGGAACGCCAAGCGTTCGCGATGGGGTGCTGCCTTGGGGTGAATCTGGAAGCGCACCAGATCCATGTCCGCGTGGTAGTCGCGGCCGGTGCCCGTCTGGTCGGCTTTCTTGTTCAGGACGACCGTCCATTCGCCTTTCGTCGGGATGGTGAAGAGGGCGTACGTGCCGGCGGGCACCGCTTTGCCGCCGAAGGCGACGTCGCGGCTGAAGGTGATCTTGGTTGCCTGGTTGGCGCCAGTCCGCCACATCTGGTCGTAGGGAACAACCCCGCCCCAAATGGTGCGGCCCTTGGCAGCCGGGCTGCTGTAGTCGACGGTGATTTCGGTCAAGCCGATGACCTGCGAGACCTTGGCGAACGGGCTCGGGCGAGGCAACTCCGGCTGAGCGAAAGCAGACGAGGCCGAAAGTGGCAGCAAGAGCCCGACCAAGGCAAGGGAAGCGTTCTTGAACAAGGACATAGTCACTCTCCTTTCGCCGGCTAGGCAGGCGGCCAGCGCGGTACCTACTTAGCACGAGCATCCCGATTGCCAAGGCGAGACGGAGCCGATCGCCATCGGCGGTCGAGTCGAAACCGCGGCGATTTTCCGGCCGCCTGCCTCGGCTACGAGCCTGTTTCGCGAACCCCGGCTTCATGGCATGGTCTGGAGGTGTTGGTAAAGATTCCTCGGATCGTCGTCGCGCTGGCCTGTGCCGGCTGGCTTGCGATCTCGGGAAGGCAAGCCCACGCCGGGAGCAAGCCGTTTTTCGATCTCAAGTACGATGTCGATCCGGCGCTTCGGGCCTGCCCGGACGCGGTCGAGTTTCGGTCGATGGTTTCCGAGCGACTCAAGTACGATCCCTATCGAGGGGGCTCTGCACTGGTCGTCGAGGTGCGCGCCAGGCCCTCGGAAGAGGGGCTCGACGGCAGTGTCCGCTGGAGCTCGCCCGCCGAAAGCGGCTTGTCCGAGCGACACTTCTCTCCGAAAAGCCAAGATTGCCACGAGCTCATGGCAACGATCGCGTTCGTGGTCGCGGTCCAGCTCGAGCTGATGGCGACGGAATCCGGATCCGAAATTGCGCCGAACTCGATAGAAGGCGGGGGTGGCGAAGAGCCCGACGTCGTCGCCAGCCCAACCGCCGCCGCCCAGGCGCCAGCGGCCGCGTCTACGCATGCGGACGCGACCGGGTCTGTTTCGGCTGCGCCGGCCCTGCCGTCCGATTGGTCGGCTTTAGTTGGTGCCGGGCCGCTGATCGGCCTTCGCCTGGCGCCTGCTGCCATCGTGCAAGGTCGGCTTTTCCTGGCTGCCGAATTCACACGTATCGCGCTCGAAATCGGCGCGGAGGCTAGTCTTCCTACGACGGCCTACCAGGACAACGGCGGCGGTTTTCGATACCAACTTACGCTCGGAACGCTGGCAGCCTGTGTACGACATCGATCGATGGAAGTCTGTGGACTGGGCAAGCTCGGACGTCTTGGCGTTCACGGCGTTTCCGTCGACAAGCCCGCATCGGCCGTCGGCTTCGTGGCGCAGGTCGGCCCGCGGGTGGACTATGCGTTGGAGCTCGGCGATCACTTCGCAGTTCTGGCGCACGTCGACGCGCTCTACTTGATTACACCCTGGACGGTCGACGTGAACCATGTTCCGATGTGGAGTATGCCGCGCTTTGCTGGCGTCGTCGGAATCGACCTTGCGGCGCGCTTCCGATAGCAACGTAGAACGACTCATGACAATAGGTAAACAGAGGTCCACGTTGGCTCATCTACGCCTCGTTTCAAGCCGTCCTACCGCCCAGCCCGAGCGTCCGCGGTCGCCGACGGACCACCCTTGTCTCGATGCGTTCCAGCTCGAATTCGACTATCTTCTCCGAAGCTTGGCCCGTTTGGGCGTTTCACGGCCCGACGTCGAGGATCTGGCCCACGAGGTCTTCTTGGTGCTGTACCAGACGTGGGAAAAGTACGATCCCACGCGACCCTTCCGCGCCTATCTCTTTGGCATTGCTTTCCGGGTCGCGCGCAACCACCTCCGGAAAAGGACCAGGGAGGTGCTGTATCCGTTCATCGAAATCGACGATTTCGGACAATGGCCCGATCAGTTGGTCGAGGCGAAGCAGCAGCGAATGCTGGTTCTCAAGGCACTCGAGCATATTCCGATGTTGAGACGCGCCGTGCTGGTTATGCACGACATCGACGAGCTTCCGATGTCCGAGATTGCGGCGACCCTCTCGATGCATCGCTTTACCGGCTACTCGCGTCTTCGCAAGGCCCGCAAGGAGTTCGCCGCCGCCGTCGCAGCTCTATACGAAAAGGGCAAAGCATGAGGCCTGGCTCTTCCGAACGGATGCCTTCCATCGGCTCGCTTCTCGCCGTCGAAAAGGAGATCGTTCCCGAACCTGACCAGCTTCGCGAACGCGCGGTCGAGCGAGCGCGCGCGTCGCTTCCACGGAACGTTTGGGCGCGCTCTCGCAGCCAGGCGGTTCGCAGGCTGAGCGTCGCCACGGCTGTCGCGGCGGCGGCGGCTCTGGTTGCGTTGTGCGCGGTCGCTTACGAGGCGGGTTATCGATTCAAGAGCCGGAGCTCGAACGGGCCAGTCCCATCGCCTGCTGTGGCACCCGTGGTCGTCCCCGAACCGCCCGCGCAGCTCAAGCAGACAGAGGTACAGGTGGATGAGTCGGAGCCCTCGTCGGAGTCGGAGCCGTCCACTCCAACGCCTGTACCCGCGCCCATCCATGCAGCAAAAGCAAGGTCTTCCAAACCCGTTGGCGAGGCGCAAGCGTATGCTATGGAGCTGCTCCTCTTGCAGCCCGCCTTGGAGGCCGTTGCCAGACGGGACTTCGCGACGTCACTTTCGGCCATCAGCGCTCACCAGCGTCGATTTCCCGCCGGGCAGCTTGCCGAAGAGCGCGAAGGGTTGCGTGTGAAGGCGCTTCTCGGTCTTGGCCGCATTCCCGAAGCGATGCATGCGGGTGCGCTCTTTCGCGAGCGATTTCCGCACAGCGCCCTTCTTGGCCAAATACGAGAACTTCTCGGAACCCAGAATTGACCGTCGCCATGCGCTCTTGCGTTGCCCTTCTGCTCGCCGTGGTCGGCTGTGGGGGGGCGCTGGACGCCGGATGGGACGATCCGGGTTTGCTTCCGGTTGACCACCGCAATCCTGTCGTACTTTGCAACGACGGCGCCTACGACAATTGGCAGGGCGAATACGCACTGCTGTTGACGAGCACGGGGACACTATCGCTGGCTGGCATCGTCATCAGCACCAGCCCCGTTTGGTCGAAGCTTGATGACAACATGGCCGGCTGGCAGGCGATGGTCGCCGCCGCTCGAAAAGCCGGACTCAAGAACATTCCCGATCCCATGGTCAGCACTGGCCGCAATCTGGTCCGACCAAGCGACGGGAAAATCGACTCGACCGTGTCCAACCCTTCCGAGGGAGCGACCTTTATCGTCGAGAAATCGAAGGAGTTGTCGCATCCCTACAGGCCGCTGGTCGTGGTGACCGGCGGAAGACTGACGGATGTTGCGGATGCGTACTTGCTCGATCGGACGGTGGCCGATCGGATCGTCGTCGTGGCGTCGCTGGGCAGCACGAGCAAGGACGGTGGCGCAATGGGTGTTCCGAATGGCGAGATGGATACGTGGGCGGACGTCATCGTTGCGCAACGGCTGCGCTACGTTCAGGTCAGCGCCTTTTACGACGAGACAACGGATCTACCGACCAGCCTGCAGCTGCCAAGCAACCCGTTTACGTCGTGGATGTTGGCGAAACAGACGCAGGTCTTCAACAATCTCCAGGCCGCCGACCAAGTAGCCGTTGTGGCCGTCGCCATTCCCGCCTTCGTCTCTGCCGTATCCAGGGTCGTGCAACGAGGAACGGATTCAAACAATATTCCTACGTTAGCGCTCGATGCCAACGGGCCGATATGGCTCGTGTCGCAAATCAACGGCGCTCTGGCCACGGCAAGGTTGTGGCAAATGCTGCTGGATCCCACGACCTTCGCTTCTCCCTGAGATTCGTAACAATCTCGTCTGCGCCAAACAATAGATCCGTGTGAATCTGGAAATTGCGTCGCACAACGCAGGCTCTTAGGGCGTGCAGAACGTCTTGGGCCGACGGGCCATCTGCCAACTCGAACACAGGTGAATCATGAACTCTCACGGGCGTCTCACGAAAAGCTCCCTCATTCTAGCCATCGCTGGCTTTGCGCTGGCAGCAGGCTGCAGTAGTTCCAGCCCAGGCGGAACAGGCGGAAACTCGAGCAGCGGTGGTGTCTCCGGCGGCGCCGGCGCGGGCGGAGGAAACTCGAGTAGCGGCGGGAGCACGCAAGGTGGAAATGGGGCCGGCGGCTCCAAAGCCACCGGTGGAAACACCACGCCGACCTCCACGGGTGGTGCTGCGGCCGGCGGAGCCCAGGCTGGCGGAAGCCCAGCTGCGGGCGGCAACGCTGGAAAGGGTTCGGGCGGAACCGCGGGAGCGGGTGCGGGTGGCGTTGGACCGGCGGGCGGGTCGTCGGGCTCAGGCGGTCAGACGGGCGCCGGCGGCGCAATCGTCTGTCCCTCTCCAGCCCCGACGGGCACTTCTTACACGGTGGACAAGTCCGGTGTGACCTTCACGGTGGGAAGCGGCAAGATGAAGGTGCAAGTTTGCGCG
>CAZTTW010000060.1:0-7891 GCA_964616265.1 uncultured Myxococcales bacterium
CGGCGCCGCCGACGACGAGCCCGGTAAGGAAGGTATCGCCGCGCTCACCGCGGCCATGCTAGGCGAAGGTGGAACCGTCCAGCGCACCTGGTCCGAGGTGCTCGATGCTCTTTACCCCATGGCCGCCGACATCCACTTCTACGGCGACAAGGACGCCTACGTGTTCATGGGCACCGTCCACCGCGACAACCTGGACGCCTTCGCCAGTCTATTGGCCGAACAGGTTCTCACGCCCCGCTTCGCAAACGACGATTTCACACGCTTGCGCCAGGACGCCATCGACACCATTACCAAAACCCTGCGCGGCAACGACGACGAAGACCTGGGCAAACAAGCCCTCGGAACACTGCTCTACCCGAAACACCCTTACGGCTATCCGACACCGGGCACGGTCGCAGGTCTCAAGGCGATCACGCTCGACGACGTCAAGGGCTTCTACGCGCGCACGTTCACCCGCGATCGACTGATAGTCGGCGTGGCCGGCGGCTATCCCGAAGGGTTTCCCGACCGCTACGCCGCACGCTTTTCCGGCTTGCCCCTGGGGGGACCGCGCGCGCCGCTGCCACCCAGTCCGAAGCCCCAAGGGAAACAGCTGGTCTTCGTGCAAAAGTCCGCCCACGGCGATGCCATCTCGATGGGCCACGCCATCGACGTCACCCGCGGCGACGACGATTTCTATCCGCTGGCCGTCGCTGCGTCGTACCTCGGCGAGCACCGCACCTTCAACGGGGTGCTCATGCTGAACATGCGCCAGAAGCGCGGCCTCAACTACGGCGACTACGCCTACGTCGAGAACTTCATCCAGGACGGCTGGACAACATTTCCGCTGCCCAACATTCCGCGTCGCGAACAACACTTCGAGATTTGGCTGCGGCCAGTCCCGCCCAAGAGCGCCGGGTTCGCCATTCGCGAAGCCATCTACGAAACCGACAAGCTGATTCGCGAAGGCATTCCCGCTGCCGGGTTCGAAGCCACGCGCGCCTTTCTGCTCAACTACGTGAACTTGTGGGCCCAGGACGGATCCCGGCGACTCGGCTTCGCCATCGACGGCGTGCTCTACGGAAAAGACGTGCTCGCCGAGCTCAAGGCACGTCTGCCCAAGATGACCAAGGACGATGTGGATCGCGCTGTTCGCAAGCATCTATCGACGGCGAACCTGTCGATTGCCGTGGTCGGCGACAACGTCAAGGCTCTAGCCGAGGCCTTGGTTGCCGGAAAGCCTACGCCCATCGTCTACGACACCAAGGACACGCCGGCCGACGTGCTAGAAGAAGACCAAACCATCGAGCGCTATCCTCTCGACGTTTCGGCGTCCCGCCTCAAGATCGTCTCCGCAAGAAGCCTCTTCGAGAAGTAAGATAGTCCCGGAATGCCGAAAGTCGGCAAATACCACATCGCCCGCAAGATCGCCGACGGAGGCATGGCCGAGATCTTCCTCGGCACGCAGCACGGCATGGAGGGATTCGAGCGCCCGGTTGTGCTGAAGCGCATCCTTGCGCCGCTGGTGGCGGATCCGCAATTCCGCAACATGCTCATCGACGAAGCCCACGTGGCCATGGGCCTCAACCACAGCAACATCGTCCAGGTCCTCGACCTTGGCCACGTGCGCGGCCGCTACTTCCTGGTCATGGAGCTGGTCGACGGCTGGGATCTCAGTCAAATCTTGGCCCGGGCGAGCGCCGCCAACTTTCCGTTGCCGCCCGAAATCGTCCTGTACGTCGCGGCCGAAATCTGCCGCGCGCTCGCCTACGCCCACGCGCGCACCCGCGACGGCAACCCACTGGCCATCGTCCATCGTGACGTCAGCCCGCAAAACGTGCTGGTCAGCGAACAAGGCGAGGTCAAGCTCACGGACTTCGGCATCGCCAAAGCCATGGGCCGGCGCGAGCGCACCAACCAAGGCGTCATCAAGGGCAAGCTTGCCTTCATGTCGCCCGAGCAAGCGTCGGGCTCGGTGCTCGACAATCGGTCGGATCTCTTTGCTCTCGGCACGATGCTGTACCAGTTCTTCACGGGCAGGCGCCCGTTCGAGGCGCCGACGGATTTGGAAGCCATCATGCGGGTGCGCGAGTGCAAGTTCACGCCACCCGAGGCCATCAAGCCGAGCCTGCACCCGGCGCTGGTCAAAATACTCCGCCGCGCCATGCAGGCGTTGCCCTCGAACCGCTACCAAAGCGCGGACGAGATGCTCGGCGACATCGAAAGCGTTCAGCGCACGGTCTACCGGCCCGCTGGACAGACTGAGCTAAAACGGTGGTTGGCCGAGCTGCAAGAGCGCGATCACTGCCCGACTATTTCCAAGGCCACGCCCGCACAAGCCACCACGGCAACGCTGGAAGAGCTGGACATTGGCGAAGGTGCCGACGTGGTGTTCGACGAATCGAGCGTCACCGACATCGATGAAATCATGCGCGGCATGCAGCCGACCATCGCCGCCGAGCCCGAACGCCTGACGGGCTCGGGGCAGCACCAAGGTGCCAAGACGGCGGCCCATGTGCCGGCAACGCCGACCAAGAAAAGCACCGTTCCCGCGCGAGTCATCCTTTTCTCGCTGGTGATTGCAGCGCTGGCGGTCGGCGCGTGGCTGGTCATCCCCGGCGGCAACCGCAAAACAGATAGACCGGACAAACATCTTCACTCGAACGCCAAACAGGCAGCGACCGCCACCAAGAACGAGCAGCTCTCCGCCGCCGCCGCGCCGTCACCAGAGCCTCCTCGCCCGTTGCCGGCGCCTGCCATCGATGCAAGCACAAGGCCGAGCGCCGAGCCGCCGAGACCAACCGCCGTCGCAGCTACGGCGCCTGCCGAAGGCGATGAGGACGAGGAGAAGCTGCTCAAGAGCGCCGACCCGGCCGACCAAGAGCGCGTGATCGACGAGGACGAGGGCGTCCACGACAAGAAGAAGCCGGCCAAGCCGAGGCCAGCGGTTCCGGCCGCCATCGAGGCGGCGTCCGTGCACATCGTCTCGGTTCCCGAAGGCGCGGTCATACGACTTGGCAAGCGCGTCTTCGGACGCGCGCCCATGAATCTGCGCTTTCGACCCGGAATCACCTTCGAGCTGACCTTTGTGAAGAAGGGCTATCTTCCGGCCAGCAAGAGCTTCACCCCGACGAGCAAGAAGAACCAAACTGTTCGGGTCGTGCTGAAGAAGAAGCCCCAGCCACGCAAGTCCCTCTTCCGCCGTATCTTTGGCAGGAAGTAAGAGCGGTGCTCTAGTCGCCGCCGGGATTGTAGACGCCGGGCAGACGCGGGCCGCGGTTGGTGTCGTGCTGATCCCGATGGTGGCCGCGCCGACGGTGGCGGCGGCGTTTGCGCCCGCCCTCTTCGTTTTGTTGGCCCTGCGGCTGTTGCTGGGGACGGTGATTGTTACCGCCTTGGCCCTGCCGCTGCTGCTGCCGTTGCTGCTGCTGCTGTCCGCCACCACGATTGACGGGAATAACCGGCAACGACACCGGGGAGGGCGCAATCCACTCGACAAAGGGACGAATGTTGGCGTCGCGCACCGACGACCACCCGGCGACGAAGGCGTCTGCCTCCGCTCCTTCCGCGATGGCCGCTAAGACGGGCGTCGTTTCTTCCAGTCCGATTTCACCGGGTAAAGGCTCGAACACGATCTCGCCAGCAGCGGGTGCGCCCGGCCCCGTGGAATCGTCCCACACCGTCGGGTCGATGACGGAATCGCTTTCGGGCGGCGCCACCCACGGCGGCGGCACGGTGGCGGGCATGACATCCGGAATCGCCGTCGCAAACGCCGGACGCTGCCGTTCCCTCTCGACCTGAACCGGCGCTTTGTCGGCGCCGCGCCGCCGCCGACGACGAGCCCGCGCATGAAAGTCCGTCGCCGCATGCAGGCCGTGACGAGCGTCCGCGTCGCCGGGATCGAAGACCTCGCTGTCGAGGCCCGCACAAGAATCGCAGAGGCCACAGGGCGGTCCCGGATCCTCGCCGAAATACGTTCGCAGCATCTGCGCGCGGCAGCGCTGCAGGTTCATGTACTTGAGCAGCTCGGCCAGACGTCGCCGGTCGGAAATGCGTCGCACTTCGAACACGCCGGCGGCCTTGTCGATCTCGGCGCGGGTGGGCCGAGGCTCGACGCCCGCCCAGCGCGCAGCCTTTACTTCCTTCGCCACCCCCATGGCTTCGAGCACCGACAGAACGACACGCACGCGCCGCTCGGGAAGAGCCATGGACAGAGCAAGATCCCTTACGGAGACTTCTTTGCCCTCGTCGCTCCAAGCGTAAAGCCCCTCGGCGACCAACCGCGCTTGCGATTTCGTGGGATGCGCTTCCTTGAGAAAGTGCTCTTGGATGGCGATGTCGTCGGGATGGAACAAAAGCACGCAGCGAGCCGGCTTGCCGTCCCGTCCCGCACGCCCCTCCTCCTGCACGTACGCCTCGGGCGAGCCGGGCATCTGGTAGTGGATGATGTAGCGGATATCCGGCTTGTCGACGCCGAGACCGAAAGCGTTGGTGGCAATCATCACCACCTTGCGTCCCGACTCCATGAACGAGGCCTGCGACTTCTCGCGCTCGTCGCCGGTCATCTTGCCGTTGTAGCGCTCGACGGGAATTTTGCCGTGGCGCAAAGCCACGTACAGGTCGTCCACCGCGCGAACCGTGGCGCAGTAGACGATGCCCGGCCGTCGCAAGCGCTGAATCAGCTTACCCAGCACGCGCAGCTTGTCCGCTTCGCCCGCCACTTTGCGCACGTCGAAGGCGAGGTTGGGACGATGGAAGGACACCCGGCAGACGTGCGCGTCCTTCATGCCCATCTGCAGGAGGATGTCCTCGGCGATGGCCGGCGTCGCCGTCGCGGTCAACCCCAGAATAGGCGGTCGTCCCAGGACCTCGGCGGCCCGCCGCAGTCCAAGATAGGAGGGCCGGAAATCATGGCCCCACTGGGACACGCAGTGCGCCTCGTCCACGCAGAAGAGCGAGAACTTCACGCCCTCGAGCGATTCCTGAACCGCCGGCGAACACACCGACTCGGGCGTAATCAGGACCAGCTTGGTCTTGCCCTCGCGGACCGCTTCCAGATCGGCCGCGCGCTCTTTGGCCGTGCGGGTAGAATCGATGCGCGCCACCGGCACTCCGGCCGCCTTCATCTTGCCAACCTGGTCCTCGATGAGAGCCAGAAGCGGCGACACGACCAAGGTCGGTCCCGGCAGCCACAGCGATGGCAGCTGGTAGGTCAGCGACTTACCGCTGCCTGTGGGCATGATGGCCAGCGTGTCGCGGCCGCGCAGCACGGACTCGATGACCTCGGCCTGGCCGGGACGCAAGTCGCGGATGTGCAGAACGGAACGCGCGCGCGCCACCGCCTCCCGCAGCGCCGGCGAGTACTCGCGCTCGCGCATGGCCTCGACCGTCGCTGGCGCCACCACGGAGGTGTACGTCGGCGGCATGGCAACCGGACGGCTGACCGGCGCCTCAGGCTCTTCCGAAAGATGGATCACAAGCGTAGGCTCGGACTCGCCATTTTCGGATGGGGCTGCCTCGGCGCTGTGCTTGTCGCCTTCTTTACCGGGCTCCGCGGACGAAAGCTCGTTGGCGGCGGCTTCGTCAGCCTGCTCGCCTTCTCGTAGGGTACTCAGTCTCGACTCCTCTCCAGACTCTCAGCGTGAATGAATTCCTTGTTGTGCCGACCCTACCTACCCGAACCACCTATGCTGCGGCTACCTTGGGGCCGGCCAAAGGTACCATCGACCCAACTGCGTTCGGGCAAGTACCAAGCTCGCCTAGCGCAAACGCACCCCTAACGTAGCACGACCTCCGGCAAAAACACAAGGAATCGTGCGGATGGCATGACGCATGCTTTTCCGTCGAGCATGCCGTTGTTGCTCGCACTTGCTCCGGAAGATCGTCCGCGCGAACGGCTCCTTGCACGGGGCCCCTCCAGTCTGTCCGACGCCGAGCTCTTGGCCATCTTGTTGGGCTCGGGTCGTCAGGGGCAAAACGTGGTCGAAATTGCGCATGAATTGCTGGCGCACGCCGGAGATTTGCGCGGAATCGCGGAAAGCGCCGAGGCCGAGCTGTGCGCTCTTCCAGGCGTCGGACCAGCCCGCGCCGCCGTCATTCAAGCGGCGGTCGAGCTCGGCCGCCGGGTGACCGGATCTCGGCCGGAGCGCGGCCGATACCTGGGCAACGCGGCCGACGTCTGGACACACTACCGCGCGCGCCTGGGCACCTCGCCGGTCGAAGAATTCTGGATGCTGGCGCTCGACGTGCGCCACCGGGTCCTGATGGAAACCTGCGTGGCGCGCGGATCGCTCACCGGCGTCGAAGTGCATCCGCGGGACGTCTTCCGGACGCTGATTCGCAGCGCCGCCGCGTCGGTGATCTTCTGCCACAATCACCCTTCCGGCGATCCCTCGCCGTCTCGTCAGGATCTCGAGCTCACGGGACGTCTGCGCCAAGTTGGCGAGCTTTGCGGTATTAGCGTTCTCGATCACGTGGTCGTAGCGAGCGACGGTTTCGTCAGTCTGGCAAGCCGGGGCTGGTGCTGATTCTCCGTGCACGAGCCATCTCTTCGTGAGAGCTTTTTGGCGTGCGTTCGACCTCGACCTATCATCGGCTCATGGTTCTTCGGTTTGCTCTCCGATTGCTTTTGGGCGCGGCCGGCCTCCTAGCCGTTGCGCCACAGGCGGTTGCTCAGACCACCATGAGTCCGCTGGCGGCGCGCGCCCTGGGAACCGGCGGCGCCATGCGTGGGTTCGCGACCGGAGACAGCGGCCCCCAACTCAACCCCTCAGGCATCTCGCTCCTGCGCGCCTATTCGGTGGAAGGCAGTTACCAGTACGGCAGCGTGGCCAGCTCGCAGGATGCCCGCCTCTCGGCCGTTGACTCAACCTCGGCCTTCAACCTCGGCGGCGCTCTTTACTACGGCTACCACCACGATTCGCCCACCGATTCCACCAGCCGAAGCGGCCACCTGTTCGGAGCATCGCTTTCTTTCCCGATACTCGACAAGGTCTTCCTTGGAGCGAGCGCCAACTACCTCCGTTTCACGGATGAGACCAGCACGACCAAGACCGGCTTCACCTTCGACGCCGGCGTGACCGTTCGGCCGGTGTCCGTGCTGTCGGTCGGCGCCGTAGGGACGAATCTATTCGACAAGGACACGCCGTGGGCGCCCCGCACCCTAGGCGGTGGCGTCGCGCTCTTGCCGATCCCGACACTGATCCTGCTTTTCGATACCGTTTGGCAGAAGGTCTACGGCGCCAGCCTCGACCAGACGACAGTCACGAGCTTCATGGGCGGCGGCGAGTTCTCGTTTGCCGGCTCGGCGGCGTTTCGCTTGGGCGGCGGCCGCGACGGCCTCAGCAAGAACGGCTACATCGCGGGCGGCATTTCGGTGCTGTCTGCCGACATCGGCGCGCTGGATCTCGGCGTACGCCAGGACCTGTCGGGCAACACCAAGACAACTATCGTCGGCGTCAGCGCGCGCCTCTTCGTTCCCAGCATCTGATCGCTCCAAACGGCAGTCACTTGGCATTGCTTAGGAACTATTTGCTCGCCGTGGTGTCAGTAGAAGCGTGGGGGCGTCGCCTGAAACTGCCGGAGCCATCGCCGACGAAATCGCCGTTCCGTCCGGGCTGCGGCGACTCGCCCGGCGGCAGGAGTACGCCATGAGCATCAGCGAACGGATGCTCCTCGGCCGACTCGTCAAGCGCGACGAGGAAGCCTTCAACGAGGTGGTTCGTTCGTACGGCGACCGGGTTTACAACTTGGTGCTGCGCCTGGTGGGTTCGCCCAGCGAGGCGGAAGACATCGCGCAGGAAGTCTTCGTGACGGTCTTCAAGAGCATCGAGAGCTATCGCGGCGAGGCCAAGCTTTCGACGTGGATTCTGCGCATCGCCGCCAACCATTCGAAGAACCGCATCAAGTACCT
>CAZTTW010000060.1:7991-9518 GCA_964616265.1 uncultured Myxococcales bacterium
ACCGTCAAATCGCGCCTGCACCGCGCACGGATGGCGCTCAAGGACATGCTCGAAGGAAAGCTCAAGTGAAAGCGCCCGACAGCCACCAGCGAACCAGCGAAGCGTTTTCCGCGTACCTCGAAGGCGAGCTGCCGCCGGAAGAACGCGCGCAGGTAGAGGAACACCTGGCCAGCTGCACCCAGTGCCGGGTGTCGCTGGAGCGCTTTCGCAAGACGGTCGGCGGATTGGGCGCGCTCAAGCGGACGGCGCCGGTCAGCTTTCTCGAAAACGTCCAAGCGCAGATCAACCGCCGCTCGCGCGGCCGTTTCTTCAGCAAGCGTGGCCTTCTCTTCGGCCGCATCCCGTTCGAGTGGCTCTCGCTGGCCATGATCGTGGCCATGCTGGTCTATTACATCGTGCTGCTGCGAACCTCGCCCACCGGCGTGGTGCCCGGCAAGTAGCGGCTGCGACGCCAACGTCTTAGGTCACATAGGCGAAGAGTACCTTCAGGTACTGTCCTTCGGTGAAGCCGGGCGGTAGGGGATGGTCAGAGCCTGGGCCGAGGCGGTCGAACACCGTCACCTGCCGTGCCGCCTGCCTGGCGCCCGCCGCGAGAATGCGCTCGAAGTCGTCCATTCCGACGTTCTGCGAGCACGAGCAGGTCACCAGCACGGCGCCTGGCGCACACGCGGTGAGCGCGAGCGTGCTCAGACGCTCGTAGCCCTTCATGGCCGCTTCCAGATCCTTGCGCGCCCGCGCGAACTTCGGCGGATCGATCACGACCAAGTCATACGACCGCGGAGTTGCCGTCTCCAAGAAGCGAAAGGTATCCGCCTCCACCGCGCGAATCGCTGCACCGTTGGCTTTGGCATGCGCCTCGATTCGGGAAACCGCGCGCGCCGAGGTGTCCACGGCCGTGATCTCCGCCGCTCCGCCCCGCGCCGCCTGCAGCGAAAAACCGCCGGCATAGGCGTAGCAGTCGAGCACGCGAGCAGACTTTTTCGGATTCGCGGCCACGAGCTTCCCCACCGCCATGCGACTCGGCCGCTGATCTAAGAACAGCCCGGTCTTCTGCCCTTGCAGCGGCTCAGCCGCCAGCAAGATGCCATCTTCCTGGCAGGCGACCTGGGCACGGGACTCGCCCCGCATCACCCGCGTCTCTGCCGCAAATCCCTCCACCTCGGCAAAGCTGCCGGCCGCGACCTCGAAGATCGTCTTCGGCGCCAAAACCTCGTCGATGGCATTCGCGATTTCTTCGCGCCAAAGCGCCATTCCGAGGGTGCTCACCTGAAGAGAAACGCCATCGCCAAACACGTCGATGACCAGTCCCGGCAAGCGATCGCCTTCGCTGTTCACGCACCGGTAGGCCGTCGTCGTTGAGCTAGGCAAGGCAAGCGCCGCGCGAAACGCGTGCGCGGCGCGAATCTGCCGCACGAGAAAGGCCGCATCGACGGGCTCGTCGGTCCGGGTTACGAGACGCACCGGAATCTGCGAGCGCGGATTGTACATGCCACGGCCGATGAAGCGGTCGTCGTGATCGAGCAGCGA
>CAZTTW010000060.1:9618-12062 GCA_964616265.1 uncultured Myxococcales bacterium
GACGAGGACAGAATGAACCTGTTCGACAAGCGCTTTCTCGTTCTGGCTGGCAAAGGCGGCGTGGGCCGCACCACCGTTGCGGCGGCCCTGGCACGCGCCGCCAGCGGGCTCGGTAAGCGGGTCCTCATCGCCCAGACGCATGCCCCCGAACGCCTCGGCCGCATGCTGGGCATGTCGCGCCCCATCAGCCCCACTGTTACGCCAGTCGACGAAGGCTTGGCCGTCGTCAACATGACGCCCAAGGAATCGCTCCACGAATACGGCGTGATGCTGCTCAAATACGAGCCGCTTTACCGCGCCGTCTTCGAAAACAAAGCCATGCGCAGCTTCCTTGGCGCATTTCCCGGCCTCGATTACTGGACCATGCTGGGCAAGGCCTGGTGGCACACGACCGAACAACAGGGCGGCCGCGCCAAGTACGACTTGGTGATTCTGGATGGTCCGGCCTCCGGCCACGCCGTCGCCATGCTACGCATTCCCGACGCCGTCCGCAGCGCCATGCCCAAAGGTCCGCTCGCGCGCGACGCTTCGCAAGCCGCGGCCACCCTGCGCGACGAAAAGCAGAGTGCCGTGGTCCTGGTTACCCTCCCGGAGGAGCTGCCCGCCCGCGAGACGTCGACCCTGGTCCGCGACATCCGCGAGCTGCGCATGCCGCTCGGTCCGCTCGTGGTCAATGCCATGCCGCCCGCCGAGGCCGCCGATCCGAGCCTCGACGCAGTCTTACCCCTCACCAGCCGTCCTCTCCTGCCACCCTGTCTGGATACCCTTCTCGCCGCGGTCTCCGTCGTAGCCGCTCGTCGCCGCGACGCCGAGCGCATCCTCGCCTCCCTGCAAACCGATCCCGCCCTCCCCATGCTCCAGCTCCCCCGCCTCCCCAGCAACGACCTCGGCCCCGCGGAAATCGCCCACCTGGCCGGCGTCCTAACGAAGGCGCTGATCGCGTAGACGCCCCTCACCGCCGCGCTTCGCGCGGCTGCCTCTCCCCGCTCGCGCGGGGCGAGGCGGGGAATGTCGCGCACTCGTACACCGAAGCCAAGCTCGGCGCGCCGACGGCCGGGAGCGAATCCGACGGGACGTGAGGAGCTGCTCCGGCCGTCTGCGGCCGGACGCCAAGCGACGACCGAGGGGCTCATGGACGCGCGCAACGCGGCCGTTGAGCACCGTTCCCGTCGGAGTCGTCCCGGCAAAAGCCGGCAGCAGCCGAGCGCCGCCTTCCCGAATCTGCGCCGCTCGCTCCCCCGCCGCGCTCGCGCCTAACTCTCCATGAAGCTCTTCAGTCGCTTGCTCCGTGACGGATGCCGCAGCTTCCGCAGCGCCTTCGCCTCGATCTGGCTAATCCGCTCGCGCGTGACCTCGAAGTCCTGACCCACCTCTTCCAAGGTGTGATCCGACTTTTCACCGATGCCGAAGCGCATGCGCAGAACCTTCTCCTCGCGCGGCGTAAGCGTCGCCAGCACCTTGCGCGTCTGCTCGGCCAAATTCATCGAAATCACCGCGTCCGCCGGCGAAACGATGCTCTTGTCCTCGATGAAGTCGCCAAGGTGCGAGTCTTCCTCTTCACCGATCGGCGTCTCGAGCGAAATCGGCTCCTTCGCGATCTTGAGGACCTTGCGGACCTTGTCGAGAGGCAGCTCCATCTTCTCAGCGATTTCTTCCGGCGTCGCCTCGCGGCCAAGCTCCTGCACCAAGTAGCGGCTGGTGCGAATGAGCTTGTTGATGGTTTCAATCATGTGCACCGGAATGCGGATGGTGCGTGCCTGATCGGCAATAGCACGCGTGATGGCTTGACGAATCCACCACGTGGCGTACGTCGAAAACTTGTAGCCGCGGCGATACTCGAACTTGTCCACGGCCTTCATGAGGCCGATGTTGCCTTCCTGGATGAGATCCAAGAACTGCAGACCGCGGTTCGTGTACTTCTTGGCAATCGAAACGACCAGGCGCAGGTTGGCCTCGACCAGCTCAGCTTTCGCCAGCTCAGCCTGATGCTCGCCGTCCTCGATTTCGCGGACCGTGTCGCGCAACGTGTTTTCGTCGAGCCCGGCCTCTTCCTCGATCTTCTTTACCTTCTTGCGCGCGTTGGCGATGTTCTCGGAAGTTTCTTCGAGTTCCTCCACGCGCAAGCCGAGTCGCTTGGTCACGGTTCGCTGCCTCAGCGTCGAGCCGCGTGATTCGCGCAGCGTCTTCTTGAGCTCGCGCTCACTCATCCCAACGCGTGCCTCGACGTCCGTGATTTCCCGGCGCGCCGACTCGATTCGAGACACCAGGCCCTTGAGGCGGGCCACGATGCGATCGATTTGCTTCTTGTTGAGGCGTAGCTCCTGAAGCGCATCGAGCAGGTCCTGCTTGAGCTCGGTAACCTGGTTCTTCGCCTTCTTCTTGGTGCTTTCAGATTGTCCGCGCTTGGCCGTCTTCTCGTCGAATTTCTCGAGATCCTTGTAGAT
>CAZTTW010000061.1:0-10045 GCA_964616265.1 uncultured Myxococcales bacterium
AAATGGAATCAAGAGGCGCATCATCTCGTGCTCGACGTGGATGTGGGGAATCGCGACCGGCAACAATGCGCCGACGCGGTCATGCGACTGCGCGCCGAGTTCCAGCATCAAGCCGGCCGTGACAGCGACATTTGCTTTCGCTTTACGGACGCGACGTCGGCGCGGTGGGAAGAATGGAAGAGCGGCATGCGCCCGCACCTCGGTGGTCGAAAGACTACCTGGACCAAGGGCGCTAAGCCCGACGACAGCTACGTTTCGTTCCGCCACTACTTGGACATCGTGTTCAGCTACGCAGGCACTCTTTCGCTCGCGCGCGAGCTCGAGGTCGTCGATGTCCGACACATCGAAGCGGGCGATGTCTTCATCCAGGGCGGCTCGCCTGGACACGCCGTGCTCGTCGTCGACGTCGCCGAAGACGGCAAGGGTCGGCGAGCGGTCCTTCTCGCCCAGAGCTACATGCCCGCGCAGGACATCCACGTCCTGCGCAATCCGAATACCCCCGACAATCCCTGGTACGTCATCGAACACGATGGTCCGCTGACGACACCGGAATGGGATTTTCCCGCAGGCGCGCTTCGACGTTTTACTGCCGCCGGTTGTCCGAAGCTGCACTGACTCGACACCAATCATCGAGCAGCTCCGGCCGGTACTCGAAATGCATCGTATCGTAGTGGTACCAGCGGCCGCCCCAGATGAAGCCTTCGGCCTCGAACGCATCGACGATGGCTTGCGGAATGCGATTGCGCCAGCGAAGCGGTTTGGTCTTTTGCCAACGCCAGTAGTCGCTCATGGATTTGTCGAGGTCAATGGCGATGCCGAAGGCGTGCGCGCTGGCGCGATCGGTGCCGGCGATCTTGCGCTCGGCGAAGCCGCCCGCGAGGCGACGCAAGAAAGGCTCGAGCGAGCGGTCGCGCTTGCGCGCTTCTTCGAGGCGAGCAGCCACGCGCCCGAGCGCGGGAGCAATCAGGCGATGCACGCGCACGGGCAGGCCGAGGAAGTGCACGCGGATCTGCTGGGCGGCAACCTGGTCACCGCCGTAGGTCGCGGCCAGGATCGCCTCGATGCGAATGCGGCCCGGATCGTCGTTCTCTTCGCGAACTTCGTAGATGGCGCCGCGCCGGTAGGGAATGGAAAACAGGTCCTCGACATCGGGTGACGCCAGCTTCTCGTCGAAGGACTTGGCCTTGCCGTCGTCAAAGGGAATGCGCTGTCCGTCTGGCAGCAGTGCATACCAGTGCGCTTCGACCTTCACGGGTTTCACGCTGTAGCTGCGAGCCAGGCATTCGAGTTGCCGAGGAACGGCAGGGACGGCGCCGGCGGAGTTACCTTCGGCCGCAAGCAACGCTGCAAGCACGGCCGCCAACATGGGTCGCCTAACCCGCGGCTTTGAGCGCGGCGGACTCCCGCGGAACAGCTTCGCCGTGACAAATGGTTCGGTTGCGACCGGCGTGCTTGGCGGCGTACAGCGCTTTGTCGGCACACGAAATGATGTCCTGCTTGGCCTTGCCGTCGTCGGGATAAACCGCCACGCCGAGCGAGAGGGTCGCTTTGAAGGGACCCTTGCTCGACTCGAAGACCTGCTGCGAGACTTCCTCGCGAATGCGCTCGGCAAGCTGGCGCGCGCCGGCCCGGTCGGTGCCTTCGAGCACCAGCGCGAACTCTTCGCCGCCGTAGCGCGCGACGATGTCGATCTTGCGCGCGCTCGCCTTCAGGATGCTGGCCACGCGCTTGAGCACGGCGTCGCCTGTCGGATGTCCGTAGGTGTCGTTGACCTTCTTGAAGTGGTCGATATCGGTCAGCAACATGGCCACGCGAAAATTGTGGCGGTCGGCGCGGCCGAGCATGCTGGAGAAACGCTCTTGGAAGGTGCGGTGATTGACCAGCCCGGTAAGGCCGTCGGTCGTCGCCTGCTCTTCCAGCGACTGCACCATGCGGCCGTTTTGCAGCGAAATAGCCACTTGGTTCGCGATCACGCCGAGCATCTCGCGCCGGTCGCTGGAGAAAGCGCTCGGGCGGCGCGCGGCTACGGCGAACGTGCCCAGAACTTCGTCTTTCACCAAAAGTGGCAGCACGTACAGCGACTCGAAGCCCTTGATGTGCTCTTTGGCGTCGAAGATGTGCGTCTCGTGATGGTCGCGCCACGAGCCACTAGCCGGCAGGGCTAGCTTGTTCTTGGCCACCATGCTGGCGATAGACGCCGGGTCACGGTGCTTGGTGCCGACGAGAGCGTCCATGCCTTCGCCCACTGCCAAATTGATGATGTGGCTTGCGTCCCGACTGTCGAACGCCGTAATGGCCGCAAAGTCGAATTCGCACACACCGCGCGCACCTTCGATGGCCGCGGCGTAGATCTCGTCGAGCGTGAGCGCACGATTGAGCGCGGTCGACGCCCGGTAGAAGCGCTCGTGCTCGTGCTTGGCACGCTCGACGGCTTGGAACACGCGCTCGGACTGCACGATGCGCATGATCTGCGCCGCCGCCGCCGAAAACAGCTCGATCTCGGCGGCGCTGAAGGCCGAGCCCGTGGCCCGATCGCCGACCAGCAGGCCACGCAGCGTTTTGCCCTCGAAAATTGGCACGCCCAGAAATGCGCAGACTTCTTCCGGCCCCTGGTAGTACGGCAGAAGCGAGGGCTTCGGCCATTCGAGAGCGCACGGCCGTCCCTCTTTCAAAACCGCCGCAAAGACGCCGGCTCGCGCCGGCAGCGCGCCCTCGGCCAGATTCTGCGCCGAGCTCGACAATTCCTTCAACTTCAGCTTCTCGCCGCTGCTATCGAGCCACAACAAGGCGCACGTCTTGAGCCCGAGCGAGTGCCGCAAGAGCTCGACGGTATGAAAGAGCTGTTGATGGATGGTCTCGATCGATCCCTGCGACAGCTTTTCTTCTTCCTCGGCGCGCGTGCGCAAGCGACTGGCGACGCTCAAGCCGGGCGAGATCAAGCGGAAATCGCGGGCCTCTTCTCGCATCGAAAGAACTTCTTCTTCCAAGCGCTTGCGGTGCTCGCGCCGCTGGCGCGCCACCTCGGCGTGCAGAAAGGCGACGTTCAACACGGCGAATACGACGATGAAGCCGGCATGGCCAGGAAACGCCGCAGCCGCCTCGGGGGTCGCGCCGGGGCTGAACGCCAGCACGCCTTCGAATCCAAGCGCCGCCAGCGCGAGCGTCGTGCCGGTCTTGAGTGGATGGAAGGTCACGAGAAAGCTGACCAGCGCGTAGACCAGCGGGTAGATAGGAGACTGGCTGCCGCCCAGCACCGACAAAAAGACGTAGGTCGCGGAGAGCAGCAGCAGCCCCAACTCGACGTCGGAGAGCATTTCCCGTCGCGGACTGCGCCGACGTTCGCCCATGGAAACCCGCGCCGCCACTTTGATGGCTAGCGCTCCCGCGAGCACCGCCGCCGCCAGGGCACGCGCGTAGTTGGCGCTCGGCTGGCGCAAATCGGGAAACCAACCGCGCCACAAGAGCACGATGACGCTAATCACGAGCGCCGTTGCCCACACGGCACGAAAGGCGCGCCGAACTTCGAACGAAGCGCGTGCGCCGAGTTTTGCGAGCCTCATGGGTTCCGCCCCAGCTCGACGATGACCTCGCCCGGCTTCACCCATCCAAGATCAGCACGAGCGACGTTCTCGACCGCCCGCATGTCCGAGCGCAAGGCTTCGGCCTCGCGCATGAGCCGCTCGTTCTCGGCGCGCAGGCGCGTATTGCGCTGCTCGGTCGCAGCCAGATCCCGCCGCAATTGCAGATAGCGCGCGAATCCCGACTGCGCGTAGAGGTAGTACGGCCCGTAACCAAACGTCGCTGCCAACGCCATTGCCGCCAATCCGCGCAAGATCCAGGCATTTCGAATGCGGCTTCTGCGACTCATGGTTGGCTCGGGTGTTCAGTATCCGGGCGGCCTGCCGGTACCGCAATTTTCTTACTTGCTCAGCGCGGCAGCCGAGCCTAGGACGCGCGAGCACTTAAAGTACAAAGGGCACGACAGCGCGTCGCTCGGGCGGGTAGTCAGCGAAATTGGCGCGGTACCAGCGGTGGTGGTGGATCGCCCGCGGTACCAGATTGGCGGCCGTCCAGAGCGCGAACAAGAGCCCGGACGGCGACCACGTGGCGAGGGCGAAGCCCGTCCATTCCACGATCTCGCCAAGATAGTTGGGGCAGGAAACGAACTGAAACAGCCAGCCGCGGGGCACTCCGCGCGCACCAGCGCCTTTGCGTCGGAGGCGACGCAGGTGGCGGTCCGCCAGAAGGTGCGCCAGATAGCCGCCCACGAACATCGTCGCGCCCGCAATGAAGGCAGGCGAGGACAGCCAGGCCGCCGGCCGCGCCGGTGACAAGTCGAACAACCAGGCGCCGTTCAAGCTGGCATTGACGAGATTGAAGAAGGCGCCCGACACGACGATCGCCACCGGCATGGAGCGCGAGGCGGGCGGCAGAAGCAGCGGAAAGACGAACGCTCGGTAGAGGTAGTGCGAAAGCCACAACCCAAGAAAGACCGACTCGACACTGCCCCACGGTCTTCGTCCGTGTGCGAAGAACACCGCCATCAGGATCGGCGACGGAGCTTCCATCAAGACCCAGGCCAAACGCGCGTTCAGCGTCGGTCCCCAGCCGGTGCGACTGTGGCGACCGTAAGGCGCCGGCCGCAGCAGAAGGTACGGTGCCACCGCAAGCGCCAGCGCAGCCCACAGGTAGCAGGCCCCGTCGAAGACGGCCCGAGTGGTCAAAGCCACCCCTCGTCTTTCATCCAGGCCCAGGTGTCGCGCAAGGTCTCTTCGATCGGCCGGGGCCGATAGCCCAAAGCCTCGCAGGTTTTGCGGTGGCTCGCTGGCGCTTGGGTGCGTAGGACGCGCAGGGATTCCGAAGTGAAGAGTGGCCTGTGCCCGGCCAAACGCGCAAGCCAGGGTGCCAGAGGCGCCGAAAGCCGAGCCAGCGCCATCGGCGCAACGAAGCGTGGGGCGCGCCGCCCGGTGATATCACTCCAGCGTCGAGCCAAATCGACGAGCGAAAGGCGCGTGCCCGAAAGAATATACCGCGCGCCCGACTGTCCGCGCGTCTCGGCCAGCAGCGCCGCCTCGGCCACGTCGCGAGCGTCCACGAAGTCGCAGGCCGCGCCAGCGACGAGCGCCGGCAGCCTTCCCAGAGCCAAGGCAAGCAAAACCCGCCCCATCGGCGAGCGCTGAAAATCGTAGGGGCCGATGACCGCGGTCGGATTAAGCACGACGGCAGACAAACCCTGGTCGGCGGCGGCGAGCACCAGACGTTCTGCCTCGGCCTTCGTGTGGTCGTACACACCGCGCGAGCGATCCGTCCCCACGATGAGGGGACCGGTTTCGTCGATCTCGGCCTTGCCCGCAGCCACGGCCAGCGCCTGGATGGAGCTCATGTGCACGAGCCGCCCCACTCCCGCCGCCACGCAAGCCTCGACCACGTTCTTCGTTCCCGTCACGTTGACTACGCGAACCTCGGCCGCCGGATCGCAGCCCGTCGAGACCTTGCCAGCCAAATGGAAGACCGTTCCGGCACCCGCGAACGAACGTGCGAGGGATGCTGGATCGAGGACATCCCCCGTCACGCGCTCGACGGCAAGCCCATCGAGGGCCTCTGCACTGGCCCGGACGAGCGCGCGCACGCGCCGATTCTGCGCCGACAAGCACCGCACGAGATTGGCGCCCAGGTGTCCCGAGGCGCCCGTGACCACAACCGGTGCAGCGTCGTTCATTCCAGGACTCGGCGGAACTAGCCCTTCTTTAGCAGGGCCAGAACCGCGTCCTTCGCACACTTGTCGCAGTAGCCGAAGCGGTTCTTCAGGTTATCGAGCGTCGTTCGCACAGCCGTGACAGCCTCGGCCGCCATCTTGTCTGGTCCGTCGACCAAGTACACGAGAAGGTCCTGGTTGATGCGGTTGACCTGGCGTTTGCGCTCGCCGAAGAAGGACTCGCGAAGGTCGGCGATGGGACCGGGGAAGATTCGTTCGTAGTCAGGTCGTTTGCCCGGGTTGTCCAGCGACCACGCGCCGATCTTGGTGATCACCTCGCCGCGGAAATCCGCCGGCGCCACGCCGCTCGAGCGCACACCGAGCAACCGTTCGACCTCGGCCATCAAGTCCTGATCCGGCTCTTCGTCGACGCCCGTCACCGGATTCGGGACTTTCTCGTGCTTCATCCAGTACGAGACGTGGGTCACGTAGCGCTCGAAATGATCGATGTAGCGACGCTCCTCCACCAAACCCATGGAAATCCGCACCTCGTCGGCGATGCGTTCGAGCAGCCGTTCGCGAACCTTGTCCACGAACGCCGCGTGCTCGTGGTAGCCGCCAGGCGCCGGCGCCTGCCGCAAGAATTCGTAAACACTGGTGGCGCGCACCAACTGGTCCAGCTCGTCGAGCACGGCAAAGGGCGAGGCGCAGCCGTACTTCGGGTTCTGCGCCGCATTCAGAATCACCAGCTTCATCTCGCGCGGGGAAGCGCCGCTGCGGCCTTCGTAATTGAGCTCGCTGTCGGTCTCGCGCGCGATGCTTTCCACCGCCGCCACCAACTCCTTCTGCTCGTCGTGCGAGAAAGTGTCGACGCTCTCGCCAGCATAGAGCATCGCCTTTTCCATGGGTCCGAGGCGAGCGATGAGATTCGATAGCCGGCCCGAGTATTTGTCCAGCTGGGGTCGTATGAGCCGCGTCAGCACGGCCCACAGGGCCGCGGTCCACGCCACGTGCGGCGCCACGTGCCGGCCGATGCCCACCGCCACGCCACGCTCGATGTGCTCGTCGTAGATTTGCCTTTCCACGCGCACGTCGAGCAAGTACGGCGCCCGTACCAACTCCATCCGACCCTTGAACGACTGGAATTCCGCGACTTCCTTGAAGGCCGCCAAGAAGGTCTCGTTCGATGTGGCGAAGAACGTCGTGTCGACCTCCAGGGTTCCAAAATCGAGCGACGTCTTGCCGTTTTCCACGACGCCGAGGAGGTATTTCCACGACTCGAACGAGCGCTTGAGCAAATCGTCGAAGCCGAGCAAACCGCGGTTCGCGTCGACCAATTCGCCCTGCATTTCGAACAGCGACAGCGACTGCAGCGCCGACGGCAAAGACGACAGCGACCGGTCGATGGACAGCTGCCGCGTGCGAACGTCGACGGCGATTTGCGGCTCGACGGTCGCGATGGATTGGCGATAGCGACGAGAAATGAAAAAGCGTTCGACTTGAACGTGGCGCAGAACCTTGGCCAAGTCGCCGTGGTAAGCGGAAAGCAGCGCCTCGAAGATCTGTCGATTGCGATGGGACAGATCGCCATCCATCAGGTTGCGCGCCGGCTGGAAACCAGCCTTGATTTCCTCGGCCAGGTGGCTGGTGATGAGCTCGCGCCGCTTGTCCCGAGGCAGGAGCAGGAGCGGATGGTCGCGCAGCTCGTCCCGAATCTTGGCCTCGATGAGATCGTCATCGAGGTAGGCGTAGGTCTGCGCATCCGAGGTGCCGCCACGCTCGCCAAAACCGATGCCGCCTCGGCTGACATTCTGAACCGGAAAGATCCAGCTAAAACGGTACACGGCGCCTTGGTCGAGGCGCGAGTAGTGCTCCATCGCCCGCTCGATGCAGGCGACCACGGTGGACTTCGCGCTGCCATTCGGCCCGTGCAGGAGGATCAGACGATTGGTGCGCCCTTCACGTGCGAAGTTCGAAATCAGACGGTAAATCGCGTCCTGCACCTCTTCTTGGCCACGCAGCGATTCCTTGCCGCCAGCCCACGGGCAGTCGAAGAGGCGAAAGCGGGTGGTCTCTCCACGCGGGCCTTTCACCTTAACGGTGCCGAAGTAGTCGAATACGTCACGCAGGTACTGGGCCGCGGAGCGCGCCTGCGCCACCATCTCGTCATGCAGCAGAGTCATGTACTCGCCGAACGACATGACGCGTCTGGTGCGCGCGTAGCCTTCGCGCATCTCGGCCGATAGTTCAGAGAGCCAGGTCTTGGGATCGAATTCCGGCGTCATCGACAATCAGGATCGTAGCACGATGTTCCGTCGAGTGTATTCCCTGAGACTGCAAGGCACGGTATAGATGCACCATCATGAACTTGGCTTCCCATTCGACAACCCGATGGTTGCTGACCGCCTGTCTCCTCGCCTGTCTCGCTGCGGGTGCATTCGCTTCGCCGGCCAAGAAGTCCGGCAAATCTCCGGCTGGCAAAGCCGACAAGAGCGAAGGCAAGGAGGACGGCAAGGACGAGGCTCTGCCGGCAAATCCACCTCCCTCCCAGCCGCCAGCGGGGTCGAGCCCCATGGCGGAGCTGAAAAAATCAAACGCCTCGCTCAAGAAGCTCTTTCAAAAGCAGTCGCCCTCGTGGTCGCCCGAGCACGATGCCAAGCGATCCGAGATGCGCAAGATCGTCGACGGCTTTCTGGACTACGAGGAGCTGGCCAGGCGAGCACTGGCGCGCCACTGGGAGGAAATCGTGCCCAAGCAGCGCACCGAGTTCGTAGGCGTCCTGCGCGACCTTATCGAGCGCAACTACATCAAACAGGTCCACGGCCAGCCGAACTACGAGCTGCGCTTCGATAAGGAATCGATCAAGGGCAGCGAAGCGGCCGTCAATGCGACTCTCGACGCCTCCAGCGAAGGCAAGAAGACCACCGTCGAGATGGAGTACAAGCTGCTTTACAAAGGCAACCACTGGCTGGTCTACGACGTCATCACCGACGAGCAGAGCATGCTCGAAAACTACCGCGCAGAGTTCAACAAGATCATCACGAAGGAATCGTTCGACGCTCTTCTCAAACGAATGAAGAAGCGTCTGGAGAAAGCCGAGTAATCAACCGTGACACTCAAGAAGCACCTCTCGGCATTCGCCGTTTTCTTGCTCGCGCTCGTCGCTGGGGTCGGCTCCGCACCCGGGCAGACCACCAATCCTGAGCCCGCGACGGCGCCGGCACAGCCCCCACCGGCTGCGCCAGAGACGGTCGCCCCGGTGCCACTCGTCCCCGCGCCACCCGCGACATCGCCCGCACCAACCAGCCTTCCGCCTGCGCCCGTTGCGCCCGTTGCGCCCCCGTCCGCCCACGGCGGAGCCATGGCAGCCCGAGTCGCGATCACCGAATTCAAAGTCGCAGGTGAAGGCGCCTCCCCAGCTCTGTCCATGCAACTGCAGGACGGCTTGGTCGTCGGTGTGACCCGCACCTCTCCCATTTACGTGCTCGACTCCGTGGACGTCGCTCGCTACATGGACACCTTCCCCGAGCTGCAAAAATGCGACGGCTCGATCTGCATCAAGCGCTTCGGACAGCTTCTCGACGTGAGCCATCTCATCCGTGTGACGGTCAAAGTGACCGGCAATACGTACACCATGACGGGGCGCCTGCTGAGCACCGAGGAGCCGACGCCGGCCATCGTTCCGGTGGTAACCGAGACGCGTTTTTGCAACGTGTGCACCGTCGACGAGGCCCGGCAGAAGATGATCCAGCTTGGCGAGGAGCTCAAGCGGCCCGTCGAGAATTGGCTGGCCACCTGGCGGCCGCCGCCGCCGCCGCCGCCGCCACCGAAATCGTGGCGCCGGCCCATCGCGGCGGTCGGGCTCGCCTTGGGCTTTGCCACGGCGGTCACCGGCGGCGCGATCTATTTGAACGCCAGCAGCCAGAGCAATCGCTGGCGGCCCGGGCTCGGCGGCCTGCTCGTCGGACTCGGTGTCGGCGCAACCGCCGTTGGCTGTTACGTGCTGGTAGCGCTGCCCAACGAGGCAGGCAAGACCCCCGCCAGTCTAGCCGTCGGCGCGAAATTCTAACTGCGCGCCGTCCGTCGCCAGTCGCGGCACGCTGTCGCGAGGGCGCGGGCGAGCTTTGTGGGGTTCGCGGAAAACGCGGGCCGCGATCGGCTCCCCGAACGCGCTACCGCGACTGCTCACGCTGACCGGCCTTGAGTTGGAAGGCTGCTCTCCCCTCTCGGCGCGCTCGAGCTAGGGGATCTCGCGGCGCTTTACCACCACGTCGCGCCTCAGGTTGGCGCCCAAAGCCTGCAGAATCTCGGTGAAGGTCGGGAACGACGTAGCGATGTCCTCGCTTGGCA
>CAZTTW010000061.1:10145-12058 GCA_964616265.1 uncultured Myxococcales bacterium
GCCTGCAGAATCTCGGTGAAGGTCGGGAACGACGTAGCGATGTCCTCGCTTGGCACCGTCGTTTCGTCGTCGCAGAGAAGCCCGAGCACGGCCCCCGCCATGGCGATGCGGTGGTCGCGATCCGGCTCGACCTTGCCGCCTTTGGGACACCGTCCGCCGGTCCCGACGACGGAAAAGCCGGCGCTCGTCTGCTCCACTTCGATACCGGCCCGAGCCAGCTCGCGCGCAATGGAATCAATGCGATCCGATTCCTTCACCCGAAGCTCGCCCACGTCGGCAAAGTCGGAGCGCCCTTCGGCCAAGGCGGCGGCCACGGCGAGCGCCGGGATCTCGTCGATCGAGCGCAGCGCCAGATCGCCGTCGATGCGTGCGGACTTGAGAGGCCCGACGTAGCGCACACGCACGCGGCCGAGCGGCTCTCCCATGGCTTCCGCGGTCTGCACCGCCTCGATCGAGGCGCCCATCAGCAGAAGCGCATCCAGGATTCCGGTGCGGGTCGGATTGAGCCCGACGCGCTCGACGGTAATATCACTGCCCGGGACGACGGCCGCGGCAACCAGCAGAAAAGCCGCGGACGAAAGGTCGCCGGGCACCTCGACGGCCGACGCCTTCAGAGAGCCGTTCCAGCCTGTGGGGTCGACCACCACGCGACGTCGCTCGGGATCCGCCACCAGCGGTGCGCCGAGAAACCGCAAGATGCGTTCGCTGTGATCGCGCGACAGACCGGGCTCTTCGATGGAAGTCCTTCCGCTAGCCTGCAGGCCGGCCAGAACGAGAGCGCTTTTGAGTTGAGCACTGGCCACCGGCAGGACGATGTCGATTCCGCACAGCTTGCCGCCCTCGACCACGAGCGGCGGGAAAAGCGCGTTCGGTCGCGAGGCATCGGCGCGGCCCCCGATGCGCGCACCCATCTGGCGCAAGGGAGTTGCAACCCGCCCCATCGGCCGACGAGTCAGTGACGGATCACCTTCCAGCCTCGTCTCGAAGGGGCGTCCCGCCAGAAGGCCGCACACAAGGCGCATCGTGGTTCCCGAGTTGCCGCAATCGAGCGCTATCTCCGACGGCCTTAGACCATCGAAGCCGGTGCCCTTCACCACCGCGTTCGAGCCAGAGACTTCCACCGCTACACCCAAAGCGCGCAACGCCGCCGCCGTCGAGGCGTTGTCGCCGCCTAGGCCAAGACCGCGGATCTCTACCGTGCCGTCGCAGAGCGCGCCGAACAGCAACGCCCGATGTGAAATCGATTTGTCGCCGGGTACGCTGCACGCGCCCTTGAGCGCCGGGCTATGTCCCACGCGCAACAGCTCGTGGACGGGACTATCGGTCATCGCTTTTCCTCGTTCCTATTTTTCGTGTCTTGCGGGTCGTGCTTGTCGCTGTTGTTTGGGCTCTTGTTCTTGCGCACAGACGCCATGGTATCGGCGACGATGGCCATTCTGTCGACGATTTCGGCGCGCTGCTTTTGCGAAATGTGCAACGCCGCCTCGACCGTGGTGTCCTTGGCCGTAAAGCGCATGGCATCCAGCACGCTGCCGAAGCCAAACGCGGCCACGATGGGACGCGTGCGAGCATCGCGCACACGCTCGGCCAAGCGCGCAGCAAAATCCCGCCCTTGCTGCTCGGTGCGTACGTTGCCGAGCGCGACGGCATCGAGATCGCTACCGAGGTCGATGCGCGCCGCAAACTCTTCGAGGAACTCGCCCTCGCCCATCTCGTCTTTCAGGGCTTGCCGCGTTGCCGGCTGGAGCTTCACATACAGCGCCGCCACCGGCGGAACCTCGGCCTTGGCATTCGCGAGCTGGCGACGCATGCGCTGGAACCAGGATTCGTTGTCGATGGCGGGACTGACGCCAATGTTGCAGTCGATGGCCGTGCGCACCGCGACCGTCAAGCCGGAGATCGCGGTGCGCTTG
>CAZTTW010000062.1:0-12057 GCA_964616265.1 uncultured Myxococcales bacterium
TGATGACCGATGTCGGAAACTTGGCATTTGGAGCAGACGGAGCCACCCCCGGGGTCCCCGGAACCGCCACGCAGGTCGCCACGGGAACGCTGCGCTTCGATACCTCAGGTCGACTCATTTCGAACGTCACCGACCCAACCGCGAGCGGCTTTTACCCAGCAAACTCTGTTGGCCCCCAAGCCCTTTCCTTCAATTTTGGCACCGGAACGGACCCGACCACCACGAACGGCAGCGGCCTCGACGGGCTTACCCAGTACGCCACGACCTCCGCCGTCAGCTTCGTCACGCAGGCAGGTTCTTCTTCGGGTAGCTTGAGCAGCATTTCCGTCGGTCAGGACGGTACCATCACCGGCGGTTTCACCAACGGTCAGACCCGCACCCTTGGCCAGCTCATCCTCGCCAACTTCAAGGCCCCCGACCAACTGGGCCGCGTCGGCTCTACACTGTATAGCGAAGAGCCAGCATCCGGTTCGCCCACCCTGGGTACCCCTGCTACCGCCGACCGCGGCAGCGTCAGCGCTGGCACCCTCGAACAATCGAACGTCGACATCAGCGCAGAGTTCATTCGCATGATCGCGGCCCAACGCAATTTCGAAGCGAACTCCAAGACGCTGACCACTGCCGACCAATTGCTCGCCGAGCTAGTGCAAATCAAGCGCTAAACGCTGACGGTAGACCGCAGCTTCTTCTTGAGCTTCCATCGTGTTCTCGGCTCAAGGCGAGGCTGCGGCATACCGAAATCAAGAAGGAGAATTGCCATGATTCCACTTGTTCGCCTCGATGGCTCGGAGGTCGTCGTCAACGCCGAGTTGATTGCGACGGTGGAAAAGACGCCCGACACCATGCTCACCCTCACGACGGGACATCACCTGTTGGTCAAAGACACCGTCGACGACGTCGTTTCACGCGTCATCGAGTATCGGCGCAGGATACTTGCTGGCCCCATCGTCCCAACGAAGGAAGGCTAGCGCATGGATTTCGGAACCATCGGCGGCCTTGCTTTCGCCATCGGCATGATCCTGGTCGGGCAAGCCATCGAGGGCGGCCACGTCGGCTCCATCCTTCAGTTGACGGCGGCCATGATCGTTTTCGGCGGCACCATCGGCGCCGTCATGGTGTCCTTTCCCCTGAAAGAGTTCCTGCGCGGCATCAAGGCGGCCGGTAGTGCGATCACCCAAAAGAAGAGCGACTTGGCGCAAATTCTCGACCAGGTGGTCGACCTGGCCGGCGTTGCGCGACGAGACGGCGTTCTTGCGCTCGAGCAGCGACTGCCCGAATTGAAAGATCCATTCCTGCGGCGAGCGGTTGGCTTCATCGTCGACGGCGTCGACGCAACCGTGGCCCGCGACGCACTGGAGACCGAGATTTTCCACTCTTTCGAGGAGGACTCGGTTGGGGCGAAAGTTTTCGAGGCGATGGGCGGCTATGCGCCGACCGTCGGCATTTTGGGCGCCGTGCTTGGGCTTATCCACGTCATGGAGAACCTCAACGATCCGTCGAAGCTGGGTGGCGGTATTGCCACGGCCTTCGTCGCCACGGTGTACGGCGTCGGAAGTGCGAACCTTCTTTTCCTGCCCATCGCCAACAAGATCAAACGCAAGCTTGCTTTCGAAAAGGAGCGGCGCGTCCTCATCGCCGAGGCCGCGCTTTCCATTCAAGCCGGGCTCAATCCGCGTGTCCTTCGAGAAAAGTTGCTCGCCTACGCCGGACTTCACGGCGGCCCGCCCGAAGCCGGCAAGAAGGAATAGCCCGTGGCGAAGCGCGAAATTCACGAGGAGCACGAAAACCACGAACGTTGGTTGGTCTCCTATGCTGACTTCATTACCCTGCTCTTCGCGTTCTTCGTCGTTTTGTATTCCACCAGCCGCATCGACAACAAGCGCATGATCGACGTGGTGAAGTCGATCAAGTTTGCCATGCACTTCAAAGGGCAAGGCGGCGTCGAATCCATGCCTATCTTCGACGGACCGGCCAGTGAAGGCGGCTGCATGGCGAATTTAGCCGAGTCCGAGCGACCGTCGCAAAAACAGATCGAAGCCATTGAGGCCATGCGCCGCCGCATGGAAAAGAAGTTCAAAGGACTCCTGATCGAAAAGCCCGGCATGAACACTGCCGTAACGTTGCACATCGAGGGGAAGAAGCTCATGGTGCGACTGTCGGTCGCCCGCTTCTTCGACCCCATGCAGGCCGCCATTCGCCCAGACGTGCTGCCGGTGCTCGACGTCGTGGCCGTCGAGCTCGCGCGCATGCACCGCCCCATTCGCGTCGAAGGCCACACGGACGACATGCCGGTCACCAGCGGCCGCTACCGCGACAACTGGGATCTCTCCGCCTCGCGCGCGGCCTCGGTGACTTCGTACCTCGAGCGCGTCCACCGCGTTCCAGGCAATCTGCTCAGCGCCGCCGGCTACGGCGACAGTCGGCCAGTAGCCAGCAACGAGCAACAGGCCGGTCAGGAGCTCAACCGGCGTATCGACTTGGTCATTGAAGTCCGCGCCACGGACAATCTGGACGCGATTGCGCGGTAACACTAATTCGCAGCCGCGCAGTACTTGATCCAAGCGTCGCGATACAGTCTTTCCAGTCCGCGCGCCAAGCGGCTGGCATCCATCACCGCCGAGCTGGCGAAGCGCTCGCGCAATCCCAGGCGCACGCGAGCCAGAGCATCGAGATCCTTTCCCAAGGCGACCGCGCGGTCGATGTAGTCCTCGCGGTCATGCGCGAGGAGCTCTGCCAGTCCGGCATGCGTGAGAATGCTGGCGCCAACCCGGCCTGCATGCATTCGGCCCGCGAACGTCGCGACGGGGGTTCCCATCCAAAGCGCCTCACAGGTCGTGGTCGTACCGTTGTACGGGAACGTGTCGAGGGCGAGGTCGAGCCGGTTGTAGGTCACGAGGTGGTCGAGCGCGGACCGTTCGTGACCCATCAACTGCACGCGACTCTCGGCGTCGACACCGCGCGCGGCAAAGGCCGCCACAATCCGCGTCTTCACCAAGTCGTTGCGCAGTCCTCGGGCTTTCAGCAGCAACCTGCTGTCAGGCACTTGGGCGAGAATCGACGCCCACGTATCCAGCACTTGCTCGTTGATCTTCGCGAGATTGTTGAAGCTGCCAAACGTGACGTAGCCGTTTCTACGAGCAGGCAAATCGGCAACAGCGAGCTCGGCCGCAAATTCCGGGGGTTTGTAGGAAAGAAAGCCACCTTCGATGCGCGCGAGCTCCTCGGTGTAAAGCGACTCCGTCGCGCCCACCGGATCGGCGATGGCGTCGGTCAGGCGGTAGTCCATCTGCTCGAGACCCGTCGTGTTCGGATAGCCGAGATAGGTGATTTGAATCGGTGCTGCCCGACGGGCCATCATGACCAAGCGACTGTCCGCCGTATGTCCCGACAGCTCGACCAAGATGTCGATACCATCCGCTTTGATTCGCTGGGCGAGGTCCTCGTCCGATTCACGATAGACCTTGCGAAAGCTTGGAACGCTGGCTTTGATCGCCGCCGTCACTTCGTCTTCCGCAAGCCCGGTAGAGTAGCATGTCACATCGACCACTTCTCGGTCATGGGCCCTTAGGACCGATGCGATGAAATAGGCAACGGAATGTCGGCGAAAGTCCGGCGACACATACGCCACCCGCAATTTCCGCGCAGGATCGCGATCCGCCGGCCGAACGTCGCGAAGCTCGCCCTTGATGAGCGACTGAAACCGGCGGTGCTGCTGAGCCACCCACACGGGATCAAGATGGGGATCATCGTTGAGCGCCAAGAGGTAGCCGGAGAGTAGAGTTGTACTTTGCGGCTTCAAGCGAATGGCGACCTCGTAGTGTTCGCGGCATTCGGTCTGTTCGCCTTGGTCTCGCAGAAACAGAGCAATGTTGTTCTGGGCTTCGCTGCAGTTTGGATCTATTTCCAAGGCACGACGCAAGAAACCAATCGCGAGGCCCGTGAGGCCGGTCAAGTTAGCCAACAAGGCGAGATGCGTGAATGCCTGGATCGAGTTCGGCTGCAACCGGAGAACTTCCTGAAAAGCTCCTTGCGCCTCGCTCAGCAGGTGCAGCTCGAAGCACACGAGGCCGAGGTCGTTGTAGTAGGTCGCATTCTTCGGATCGAGATTGATAGCCCGAGTAAAGTGCTTGATCGCGTCCTGTGAGTTGCCGGTTTTCCAGTAGCAATAGCCAAGATCGCGCTGCAACGCCGCAGACGAGGGCTGAATCTCGACGCGCCGAAGGGCGATGGGCATCGCCTCACGAAAACGTTCCTCGCGAAAGAGCGGAGCAATCTCCTCGTCGAGGAGATGCAGGTAGTTCTTCCGGATCTCGACATGGTCTGGCGCGAGCGCATAGGCCTTTTGCAGAAGCTCGAACTCCTCCACCCTGTTACCGTCCCGCTTGCTGAGAACAGTTGCGAGGTTGTTGTAGACGTCGCCGTCCGTCGAGCCCAATCGGATCGCCTTGCGGTACGCCTGTTCGGCCTGGTCGAAATCGCCGCGCAACACTGCCAGTCGAGCACGCTCGCGCAACGCTGCCACCGATGACTCTGCCGGTGCAGCAACTCTTCGCCTGAGAACAGCCCGCCTACCCATGACAGCTAATACCGTAGTTTTCGGTGGTTACGCGCGGTCGCTTTAGGACTGAATCGCCCTCAATGGCTGGAGGCAGCAAGGGCTATTCGTTCATCACCTGAGCGCAGGTCAAGCCCAAAGTTTCCGATGCCTCATACGGCAAGCGCGCGTCTCGAACATAGCGGTCGTCCTTGAAAAAGACACTGGTACACGAGCGGTACAAATACGAGGGCAGCAGGCCGAAGAAATCGATACGCCGGTAGCCCGCCTGCATAAGATGCTCGATGCCTGCGCTGTACGCTCGTCGATCGCTGTTGTCTAGGACAATGAGGCCCTCGGTCTTACAGCGTAAGATAGCCGCGTCGATGCACTCGTTGCGGTGTTTGCCGTCGACCACCACCACATCGAAGGTCGCATCGTCGCTGCCAATGGCGCTCACGTATCCTGCCATCTCTACCTGCAGCTCGACGCGTGCATTTTCCGGCAGGCCACTTCGCACCTTTTGGTACCAACCCGCATCGTGGTCCACCGCTCGTACCGACCGAACCCGCTTGGCCCACCATAAGGTCGATTGGCCAGCGCCCCATTCGAAGACATCGAATGCCTTCGCATTCAGGCGGTCCAGGAAATCGATGGCTGGATAGGTGAACCACGGCACCGGGTTACCTTTCGCATCGACCGGCTTTCCGTTCAGCAGTGAGTTCAGCCAGCCACTGCTCGCCAGGCCGTTGCAACCTTGAGGGATGAGAGCCGAGATCGTCGCCCAGCCAGCGCAAAGGGTTAACAAGTGTGAAAGGACGATGTTGTTCTGGCGTACCGCAATCGGATCCGTCTTCAGCAGTTCGAGAATATTCGATCGCGCATCTTCCAACCGATTCTCTGCCATGAGCTGTAGTATTGTCTGCATGGTCGGGGCCATCGTTCCTCCGCTACGCTACGCCCGCGACGGAGCGTCGACTGGATGAGCGGGCCTGCTTAGAACCGCCATCAAGCCATTGTTGGCAAAATGTGTTCGATTGGGATGAAGACGCGTTAGTTCCGCCAGGACCTCGGATGGTGCCGAAATGGTAAACGTCGCTGACAGAGTTTCGACGTGAAACCTGCTGGCGCGGATGTAGTCCGCGTAGTCCTCGGCAAAGAGGCGATTGATATGCGGCGAATGAAAGACGTAGTACACGATCTTTCCAGCCGTCAGCCTGTCCGTGCTTTTCTCCAGCTGTCGCATCAATTGCGCTGGCCGCAGCAGCAAATGGCCCCAAGGCGGAATGGGCGACTTGGCAAAGCTGAAGACCTGGCCATCCGCGGCCGTGATACGGGGCAGATGATGTCCATCATACGCCGACCAGATAGGCGAGAACATGGTGAACAGCTTGCCTCCCGGTTTCAGTGCGGCAAACATCCGGTCGAGCGCCAATGGAAAATTGAGAATATGCTCGAAGGCGGCCACTGAGAACACAACGTCGAACATCCCTTCCATCACGGCCGGAAGGTCTTCCACGCCGCCGCGCAAGACCTCGTACGCCGAAAAACCGTCGACCTCGCGGATTTCCTTCAGGCGCGTTTGCGGCCGGGCTTCCGGGCGAGTTCCCCCGCCGTCGACGGGGAGATTCTCCCAATAGTCCATCTCTTCGATACCGACCCACTGGCTCGCTCCCAGTTCGTCGAGGACGAAACCCCGCGGCAGGCTGCCGCCAACCTCGAGCACTCGGCGCCCGCGCAACCCGACGGCCTTTTCGGCCTCAAACGCGTAGGGCACGTGGTAACTCAATCCATACTTCGCCTGCAATTGAGCGACCGTTGGCGCCCCCGAGGTCTCAATCGTAGCCGCTATTTCTCTTGCGCTCGCCTGCATGGCTAGGCCACCGGCTCGAGAGCCCGCGCAGCATCGCAGCGCGTCTCGTGATCAGGTGTATTGTCCGAACTTTCCAGCATCCCTTCGTGCCCTTTCCGCGTGGCGTTCCCGCCCTGCCCGTCGCTGCCCGCTTACACCCTCGACCAGGGTTCGACCGATAGCCTTGGCTAACTGTCGACAGTGCTTGAAAAAACTTGAGAGTTCCGGCGTGTCGAAGGAACTCGTCGTGGCCAACAACTGGTTACCGACGCCGCCGTTGTTGACGTAGCGAGCCGGCTCTAGGTCCGTGGATTCAGTTCCGGGACACCGGCGGAAGGCTCGGCGATCAACCGACAGCGGGCAAAAACTTCGGCCCGCAAATGGGGCGACAATATCCCCGCCTTTTCGTAGAAAAGGCGGGCATCTTCTTTGCGCTCGAGGACCATGCTGATATCCCCGGCCACCAGCAGAGTCTCGCCATCGTTCGGCTGAAGCCTCATGGCGGCGTCGACGGCCCGAAGAGCATCCAAAGGCGATCCGGCGGCCAAGTGAATGGAGGCCAGATTCCGCTGCACCTGCACGTTCTTCGGTGACAGAGCCACCGCCCGTTGAATCGCCTCCAAGGCCCCGGCAAGATCATTGTTCATCTGCCGTAACACCGCCAAGTCGTTGTGCGCCTCGGCTGAACCTGGAGCCTGCGGCAAGAAGGCCTCCAACCTGCGGCGTGCATCGTCGCGCTGGTTGTTCGCCAGCAAGACCTCAATGGCGGTTTGTTCAGATTGGTAAGGATCTGACACGAGGTTGATTTCGCTTTCTCGGTGACTATTTTCCTTGCTCGCGCCATCGACCGTGTTGGCTCCGCTCTTCAAGCAAAGGTCCTGAGCGATGTGGGGGAAGGTCGCCCGGTCGACAATTGTGAGCACGCCCTCGAGCTCCGGGAAAACAGGACTTTCGCGAAGGCATTTTGCGGTCGCACCATCCTCCAATACCAACTTTGTATGATTTAGGTCGGCGAGATCCGTGACAATCGCCGGATCGACGGTCGACTCGATTCCGATGCGGACGGTCGCCTGTTGGCGATTCAACTCTTGACAATGTTCGTAGATAGCCAGCCGCTTGGTCAGGGGCACGCCGCTCTTTGTCTTCGGCGAGCAGCGATGTTCACGTCGCAAATCGAAAAGCGGATCGATCTCGTCGCGGGTGACCAACTGCCAGAGTCTGCGCCGCTGGGCCGCAAAGCCGAGGTGGCTCAGCTGTTTTTGCCATCCCCGGCGCGCGGTGGCCAACGCCTCCTCGGGATGGCCGAGGAGATGTTCGATGAGATCGCCAGCTTCGTTTTCATCGCCATAGGTGTAGAGCTCGCTCCGATCCTGGTAGAGGAGCTCGAGCCCGCTTTGTGGCCGCAGCCGATCCGTGATGAGGCATCCGCCTGCGCAGAGCACCTCGGCAATGCGGAGATTGACGTCCCCGTTCAGCGAGCAATTGAGGGCGCCAACGCTTCTGCGGTATAAGTTGGCCAGAACCGCCGGCGCGGCAATGCGATGGTTCAGCGGCAACGCGCGTTCTCGCATTCTGTCAACCAGTCGCATGCGGGCCGGATGGAACCGACCGATCTGTCCGGCGACGACGATGGAGGCTTCACGTTGTCCTGACTCCGGCTCCGAACCAATCGGACAGTCCGCATCCATATTGGGCAACCATCGGACATTGCGCACGCCGGCCTCGATGAAGAAATGCAAGTGTTGGCGGTTGTGCGACGACAGGACGATGTCGTACGGCTCGGACAATGCGTACGAAATCAATCGTTGCAACGGCCGCGCAAGGTGCTGAGTGTCCCCCACCATTAGGACTTTGGTGCCGGCTACAGAAGCCAAATTGCGGGGCAGATTTGCACCCGTGGCATCCGCCCGGACGAGCACCAGATCCGGCGTAAATGCAGACTTCAGAGACTGCAAGGAGGCAGCTAAATCGTACTCGCCGTATGGAGTCGCCAGACGTGCGGATAGCCCCTCCGCTCCATCTTCCTGCATGGAACTTTCCATGAATGGTCCAGCGGTGATCTGACTTCGCGAATAGCGGGGCGGCGTAATGTAGTCTGGCTTGGTATGGTGAATATAGAGGACGGAAAGACCGTCCAGAGGGGTCGCGGGAGATCCACTCGCGGCCATTAGGCACCCACCACGTACCGGGAACGTCTCGTAGGGCGACGGTATGCCCTTTCCCAGAGCTTGCTGTTTGATCGCACGCCTGGACTGATCGACAGACTGTCCGCGGATCCTAAGGACAAATTGGGGCCCAGCTATAGAAAGGTGAGCACCGGCGTGGCCTCTGCTACGTCTGGGCTCGCTGGACCCGAGTCTTCGTTACTGGCGTCCGGCGTGCGGCCGGCGTCCCGAATGGCTATCAGCCGACCTTCAAATTCGCGATCTGGGTCAGGTAGTTACCGGCATTCGTGAAGCCACTCACCAGTTGCTCCATGGCGGTGAACTGAGCTGTCAAGCGCGTCCGTTCGGCGTCAAGGTAGGCTTGCTGGCTGGTGACCTCGTCGTTCATCTCGGAGATGCTCTCCTGCAGAGAGGTCTGTTGGGTGACCAGAGCGCCCGAAAGAGGATTGGTCTGCGCATCGACCAAGCTTTTCACGACGTCGCCGATTCCAGTCGTTGCCGTGGTGAAGATCGCATTCACTGCGCCTGGATTCGCCGAGATGGCGTTGCTCAACGTAGCGGCATTGAGCGTGATGCTGCCATCCTGCTGAAGCTCCAAGCCCAGGTCAGCAAGCGTCCGGACGGATCCGGTTGGCAGGACCACCTGCGACGTCAGCTGCTGCATTGCGCTTTCAATTCCGGTCATCGCCGAGTGATCGAGAAGTGTGTCGCCATATGCCACCGTCGGATCGGTCACCAACTGGCTGTGCACGGTTGCCTGCAGGGTATTGTAGGCACTCACGAAGCTATTAAGGGCAGTCTCCGTATTGGTGCTATTCGCGGCAAGAGTGACATTTTCGTCGGTCTTGGACGCCCCGGTGAGGTTCAGGGTGAGCCCGGAAACCACGTCAGAAATTGTATTGGTTGGTCGCTCGACACTAAGGCCATCGATGCTCAACTTTGCATTCTGCGCAGTCTGGGTCACCGCCAGGTTGAGCCCAGGATCACTTACAACAGTTAGGGCGGCATCCGCCGTCGTTGTATATCCTGTGTCTTGCTTAGAGACGTTGAGATAGTAGCCGCTCGTGGTCGAGATGACCGAGGCGTTCAATCCGGAGATCCCTTGGTTGATGGCCTCTGCGATGTCCGCCAAGGTCTTGCCTGTCGTGTCGATAGTCGCGGTCGTGTTTCCATCAATGCTAAACGTGAGCTTGCCATCGGGCACCACCGAGGCGTCCTGGGCCGATGAGAAGCTCTGCGAGCGCATTTTAGCTTCTTTGGCAACCTGCTGGATGTTGACGGTGTAGGTACCCAGGGATTTTGCTGATCCGCTGGTGGTAAAGTCACTAAACGTCGCCGATGGCTGGATAGCGACCACGCCGTTGGTCGATAGATTGGTTGCCGCCGTTTGAAAGGCTTGCAGCTGCGTCACCAGCGTCCCCAACGTCGAGATTTGCACGTTGTAGTCGGACTGCTGCTGCTTGATCCGATTCAGCGGAGCCGAATCCGCTGCAATCAGATTGTCGACGATGGAGGCCGTATCCATGCCTGAGGCAAGGCCAGTGGCCTGAAACAGGCCCGCCGTACTCGACGAGCTTGATGCGGTCGAGGTCGAGGGTGTCGTCGACGAAGTCGAGGTTACGGTGCTGGCCATGGCAAAGTGCCTCCTCTCGTACTATCGGCGCACGCGCTCGAAGTCTTAAGGGCGGCGAGCAAAAGCGCGGTACGCCCTCGCCTTCCTCGCCGCGCCCATTTGGCGCAAAGAATCCAGGACGGGCCCGCGCAAACCGTGCTCAAGGTCCACGCAACGGCGGAGCAACTGGCGCGCGTCTTCCGCATCTCGTTGTGAAATCTCGCCGGGTAGCGATTTCAACACCGCGTCCATTTCCGGTACCACGGCGGCGGCGTTGATCGCATCGCCATTTTCCAACAATGCGAGAATCTTCCGAAGGCAACCGCATAGCGCTTCGCCAGAAGCGGCTGTTACCATGACTACCGAGCCGCCCTTGCCGGCTCCGCAGTCTCGGCGGAGGCCATCGCCACCGCCTGTACGAAGGCGTCGACGATGGGCGTGAAGACCTGCTCGGCCTCGAGGACATGTTGAGACGAAAGCTTGGTTCCCGCCATTCCAAGGCGGCACGCGACGAACACATAAAGGTCGCTCAGGCGTGCGCACAGCTCCGGCGCAACTTCTGGCTTCAGAGTGCCTTGGAGTCCGAGAACGATGGTTGCTGCCTTTTCCGCCAAAAGGCTACCGTTCTTGAGATCGCCGCGATCGAATGCGCCTACGGCCGACCGCATGTTACGAAGCGCCGCTTGGAAAAGCGACACCATGATTTGCGGTGCCGATGCCGTTTGTACGCTTGCGTTGGTGTAGGCGCGAAGTGGACCCATGATGACCTGTTCTCCTTCAGAATTCTCTTTTGCGGTTCGTGCCCTCTCAGGGAGTGCCGCTTCGGGGACGATCCCCGAAGCGGCCTTCCTCTAAGTTGGGTTCTGTAGGCGCCCTATCTCTAGCTCTCGGCTATTAACCGAGCAGCTTGAGAGCCAATTGCGGGAGCTGGTTGGCCTGTGCAAGCACGGACACGCCTGCTTGTTCGAGCACCTGGTTCTTTGCCATGTTCGACGATTCCGTTGCCACGTCGACGTCGCGGATACGGCTGTTCGAAGCCGACAGGTTCTCCGAAGTGGTGCCAAGGTTCGCGATGGTGTGTTGCAGGCGGTTCTGCGCGGCGCCGAGAGTAGCTCGACTGCTCGAGATAGACCCCAAAGCGTTGTCGATCGCAGTGATCAGCGAAGTGGCATTGTCGCGGGTCCTGCCGTCCACGGTGCCGAACGTCTTCAGGGTAGCGGCCAAGGTGTCCATTGCGGTATTCCCCGTACCACCGGCCAGGCTCGTATTCACGAACGATACCGCCGTTTCGTCGCCTTGATTGGCGCCAGTCTGCAGCGTCGCCGTGCCGCTAGCTACCGCGGTGTCGATGGAAAGGTTGCCCGCCGTAAAGCCGCCCGCAAGCGTCGCAATGCTGCCACTCGTACCGTTCGCCGTAACTGTAACCTTGACGCCCAAATCCGAGAAATCGAGCGTCTCGGATCCGCCCTTCGCGATCGCGGACAGGCTGACCGTCTCGGAGACGTTGGAGGTGTGCCCACCGACATCGCTCATCGTGACCGCGGTCTGGGTCGTGTCGGCCTTGTACATCGTCAGAGTGACGGTGCCTGCCGTCGTGTCCCCTTTGAGCACAAACGTTCGTCCCGACTGTGCGCCGTCGACGCTGATGGAAGTCACCACGTTCGTCGCATTGCCGATCGTAGCGTTCGTCTTTAGCTCGACATTGTTGGTTGTGTCGTATGCCGTTGCCGCGCCCGACGCGGTCGTCAACTGCGATTTCGTGAGCGAACCGGAAAGCAGCGATTGGCCGTTGAACTTCGTGCGCATCGAAATGCTGTTGATTTCCTGTCCCAGCTGCGTGAGCTCGAGGTTGATGTTGTCGCGCTCGGTCTGGCTGTTGGTATCTGAAGATGCT
>CAZTTW010000063.1:0-11960 GCA_964616265.1 uncultured Myxococcales bacterium
GGCCTCGATGCCGTCGAGTAAGGCCAGGAGTCGGGCGGCGACCGAGGCTTGGTGCTGGGCGCTCTCGGCCTACTGGGAAGGGGCGATGCTGTCAATCTCTCCGAACAGGATTACGGCAGAGGGGCTTTGCCCAACAATTGGCGTCCACCCGACAATTCCCGCGAAAATTCCGTCATAGACGGCTCCAATAGTGGCGTCAAATGTCGATTATTGGGCAAAAACCAGGCCATGAATCCCTGCGAGCAGACGGCCGCCGGGGGTTCTGCGACTCGAGATCGCGGTCGCCACGGCGTGGCGCAATCGTGCGGCCGCCTAGCTGAGGCGCCAGGTTCTCGCCGCACGAAACTCAGCATTTTGCCGACGGCTGCGACGCTCGCGGGCCCAATCTTCCACCTGGACGCCATACGTTCACGATGCCTATGCTCTCTCCACTCTAACGAGGATTCATCACCCATTTCACCGGGATTCGTCCGAAAAGTGCTAGAAGCCTTCAAGGTTGGCGATTGCCTATTCCATCACGTTCTGGCCCCTGTCTTCCTCAGCTAGCAGCCCATGGCTTCGCTTCGAACTCCCGCATTCTTCCTCGTGGCCGTCGCTATAGTCCCGGCCATCGGTTGCGCTACTAGGGAAAAGATACTTCGACCGGACTTTCTCCCGCCGGACGAGGGTGTTGCCCAGGCGAACTCAATCACCCACGTCTTCGGTGGCAGGGAAGTGGACGTTGAGATCGTGCCGGGTACTCTAGAAACCGAGAAGCCGATAGGAGCGGGTACGCTGACCGAGGATCGTCTTCCACCCCGGCTGTCGGAGGAAGCCCTAGGAATGGAGAGGCCGATTCGAAAGGGGACGCTGGCTCCGCTGGACGGGAAGAGTTATCTCCTCTACGAAACGCCCGAAGAAGCAATTAGGATTCCATTCGAGCGCACCCGCAGCATCAGCACCAATGATCGAGGAAGGGGTGCCCTCTACGGCATGTTGGTCGGCGCGATACCGGGTGCTCTTGCTGGTGTCTTGCTCGGCTTCTACGCTGGAGGAATGAGCTGCGTGGGCGAGGACGAGACCGGAATGTCCCGGCAGTGCCACTTCGCGGACTACGCCAAACCAATCGCTGGTTTTGGGGTACTCGGTGCTCTTCTTACGGGAGGCGCGGGTGCTGGCATCGGTGCCGCCATCGGCCATCGCACAACCTTCACCTTCTGAGAGCGGCCGAGCGCCCGTTGTCCTTGGCCAACTTCTTGTGCGAAATTGCGCCACCTGGGAAATTACAATGGAATTTGTCCTTATCGCACGACCGCAGGTCGCCCTCGTCCACCCTGACCGCGTTGAGCACGCGGACATATGGCAGCTTGCCGGCCTCGCACAGGCGATAGACGGTGGCGATGCTCACGAACCGCCTGACCGAACCCCCTCGGCTTGCACCACTAATGCACCAAACGAACAGCTATTGGGTGCAATCTCTGGCGAGGCGCGGCTAGGGCCGTCCTCGGTAACATGTTGATCTTGCGAGTGTTTGCTATCGCTGGCTACAGCCTGCGACGCTTGTTCGCGAGTTCCCAAGTCGAGGGGCGCGCGTCCGAGTCCCGTCTCGCGCTCTGGTTCGCGCCCGGTATTTCTGTTCTTGCAGGAGCTCACGCGAGGTCGAAGGCCAGCACTTCGCTTGCGTCGATGCCTTCGACCTTCACGGTGGGCTCGTCCGATAGCGCGGCGCCATCGCCGGCGGAAAGCGCGTGTCCGTTGATGCTCGCTTTGCCACGCGCGACTTGCACCCAAGCGTGCCGTCCTCGAGGAATGGCGAGCTCTGCCTTTGTGCCGTTTTCGAACAGACCCGCATAGACCCGAGCGTCGGTGTGGATGACGACGCTGCCGTCCCTGCCGTCCGGAGCTGCCACGAGGCGGAGGCGACCGCTTTGTTCGTGGCGGTCGATGGTCTTTTGTTCGTACCCGGGCTCGATTCCACGCTGCGCTGGCAACAGCCAGATCTGCAGGAAGTGAACCAGCTCGTCCTTCGAAGCGTTGAATTCGCTATGAGTGATTCCAGTGCCGGCGCTCATCCGCTGAATGTCGCCGGGGCGGATGACGGATCCGTTGCCCATCGAGTCCCGGTGCTCGAGGCCGCCCTCGAGAACGTAGGAGATGATTTCCATGTCGCGATGAGGATGCGTTCCGAAACCTTGTCCGGGTTGAACGCGGTCTTCGTTGATGACCCGTAGCCCACGGAAGCCCATGTGGGACGGGTCGTAGTAATCGGCGAACGAGAAGGTGTGGTACGTGTTCAGCCAACCATGGTCGAAGTGACCGCGCGCTTCGGCGCGACGAATTGCAAGCATGATGTAGATGAGATGTCCTTCGCGGCGGAAGGAGTCACGGTCGGGGAACCAAATCAGTAGATGACGCCGTTGACTTGTCCGCAGTCGGTGAAGGCCAGCGTCGTCTGGATTTGGAAGTTGGATTCGGTGGTGTGGCGCTCGGCGTGGAACACCGCCAGGTCGTAGGCGTTCCCCGCGGTCAATCCTAGGGAGTCGACCCGCACCGAGGCGTTCATCTGGGCATGGCGGCCGCCCAGGTCGATGACCAACTTCTTGTCGATGAACACCCAGACGTCATCGTCGCCGATGAACGTGAAGGTTTCGCCTCCCTTGTAGATGAAGGAGGTGTGCAGCTCGGTGGTGAAGCTGAAGTTGTGATCTTCGCCCTGGTTGCCGAACCCCTGACCGTCGAGGGGGAAGAAGTACTTGGGCTTGACGGCGGAAAACGTCGATGTGCCGCTGACATTCACCATGTGCAAGGCGAGCATGAAGGGCATGTTGACGTCCGCGACGTCGCGGTACCATTGGTCGAAGTTGGCCTTGCCGGTTGTCGACGGCGTCTTTCCGTCGGTATGAGCGTAGACAGGCTTGCCGTCAGAGTCGAGGGTCGATTCGACAATGCCCGTGTCGAGTCCCGATGGTGCCGTCTCGAAATCCGGATGCCCGCCGGATTGGTTGCCCATCTTGAAATCGCGTACCACCCCGAACAGCATGTCACTGCACTTGCTGGGCGGGCCGCCTATGCCGCCCGAGCCCGTCGCGCTGCCCGAGTCGGAAATTTGCGGGCCGAGGGCGTAGTCGCCCGTGGTCGAATTCGTCACGTTGATATATCCGGACGGCGGCCACGTCGCGACGGGTGTGGTGCTGCTTGTGTCGGTTGTCCCGCTGCTTCCGCCATTCGAGACCGAGGGTAACGAGATCGTGGTGGCGGAGTCGCCGCCTGTGCCACTGCCATTACCACTGTTGCCATTGTCGGACGAGCTGCCGCCCACCGGGCTGGGATTGTGGCAAGCGAAGGGTAGGATCAGAAAGACGGCGGCACATAACCAAGCCACGCCGCTCTCTCGTTGGGGCACAGGACGAAGAGGAGCGAGGCCTCGTTCGCCATGAACCAAGGGCAGTTCATTCTGGGATCGGTTCACCATCGGACCTCCTTCAACTGCTGTACGTCTGTGTATGAAACAGTGGCCTAGTCGAGATCATCAAAGTTTCTCGTGCCGCGATCGGGCGTAACTTGCGCCTCCGCCCTTCGGTTGACGTAATAGGTCTCGTGGTTCGGTAAGCCAACCAGGCAGCGTCGTCTCGGACAACGATGTCGTCTAAGGGCGCGGTCGCAGGTTGCGCCGACGAGAGCGCTCGGTCAGATATGCAGGGATGGGCGGCGCGCATCTCTCTCGGCAAGCACGATGGGTGATGCTGGCGGCGGGAGTCTTCGGCATTGGGCACGGTGCCGAGGTTTTCGCGCAATCGGCGGCCGTCACGATTGCGGTAGACGCGACCGGTGGGGGAACGCCGCTGGAACGGATTTGGCCTTTCTACGGCTACGATGAAGTGAACTACACGACGACCGCGCCGGGGCAGGATCTCTTGCGCACGCTGGGATCGATCGATCCGGCGACGCCGCACATTCGCTCGCATTTCTTGCTCAACACGGGCAACGGAACGCCATCCCTCAAGTGGGGCTCGACCAACGTCTACACCGAAGATGCCAACGGGAATCCCGTCTACAGCTGGACCTTGACGGATGGGATTATGGATACCATCACCGGGGCCGGGGCATTCCCTCTGGTCGAGCTCGGCTTCATGCCGCAAGCGCTGACCACGGCGCCCGCCAGCGTTGCGTATCAGAACAGCGACGCATACATGCTCGATGGCGGCTGCTTCTATCCGCCCAACGACTACGGCAAGTGGGCAGCGCTCGTCACCGAGTGGGCGAGTCACGCCAAGGATCGTTATCCGGACGTGGAGAATTCCTGGCTCTGGGAATTGTGGAACGAACCGGACATCGACTATTGGAAGGGCACGGCTGCCGACTATCTGAAGCTCTACGACTACACGGAGTCGGCGCTGCACCAGGTCCTGCCGAATGCCACTTTCGGTGGCCCTGCGGTGGCCGGCGCGGGCAGTGCACTCTTGGGGCGATTCCTCCAGCACTGTGCGACGGGAATCAATGCCGTCACGGGTGCGGCTGGCACGCGTCTCGACCTCATCACCTTTCACGCCAAAGGAGGCACCGCCGTCGTCGACGGGCACGTTGAAATGGACATGGGCAGTCAACTGAGGCTCCATCAAAAGGGATTTACGACAGTCGCTGCCGTGCCCGCCTTCAAACAGACGCCGATTGTCATCAGCGAGGCCGATCCCGACGGCTGCGCCGCGTGTCCGGTTAGCACCAACCCCGCCGACGCCTATCGCAATTCGCCGGCCTACGGGGCGTACGAAGTGACGATGATGAAGCGGACGCTCGAGCTCGAGGCGCGTCTCGGCGTCAAGGTGCGTGGTCTATTGACCTGGGCCTTTCTCTTCAACGATATGCCGTATTTTGCCGGCTATCGGACGCTCGTTAGCAACGGGATTCATTTGCCCGTATTGAATGCCTTCAAGCTGCTGGGCAGCCTCGGTGGCGAGCGGCTGCCCGTCTCCAGCACCGGTGCCATGACTCTCGACGATATCCTGGCGAGTGGTGTGCGAGGGCAGCCGGATGTAGACGCCATGGCGACGCGCAATGGTCCAGATGTGCAGATCCTGGCGTGGAATTACCACGATGATCTGGTGACCGCGCCGGCGGCTGTCGTGCAGGTGGCTGTGCAGTTGCCGGACAGCTTTGGTTCGAGCGCGCAGGTCACGCACCTCCGGGTGGACGACTCGCACGGCGATGCGTACACCGTCTGGGAATCGCAGGGCAGCCCGCAGACTCCAACCCCGGCCCAGCTTGCGGAGCTGCGCCAGGCGATGCAGCCGGTGTTGCTCGAGCCGGCACGACAGGTGGACATCGCAAATGGTACTCTGCACCTCGATTTCACCTTGCCTCGTTTCGGTATTTCGCTGATTACGCTTTCGCCTACTTCCCGCGAAGACGCCGGGACGGCAAGCTCGGACGTCGCCAGCAGCGGCGGAGCGATCGCGATGGGGGGCGGTTGCTCATGCCGGGTGTTGCGGGAGGGCAGGCATGCTCCACCGACGCCAATATGGATTTTCATGGTGGGAGGCGCTCTGACCTGGAGTGCGCGAGGACGCCGTCGCGTGAACCGGCGAGCCGACAACCGGCATCGTACGTAAATCGGATGATACCTGTCCCGATTTGGACGATCTCTGGAGGCATCCATGCAAAACAGATCGGCCCTGGTAGCTCTCCTGACGATCGCTACTGGGTGTAAATCCGGAACCGGGACACAGCGCCCGCCCGATTCCGGGAACGACGCGACCTCCACCGACGACCTGGCCATCGTGGCGGATAGGCCCGACACTGCAAGCGTTCGGGACGGGGCAGGGGATGTCGTGATCGCCGATAGTGCGGGAGCGTCGCGCGACCTCGCGCCCGCCACCAAACCCGACGTGCAAGAAATCGGCGGTGCCACCGGACACGTATCCGTGCTCCAACACCACAACAATGCTTCTCGCGACGGCTTCTACGTCGATCCCGGTCTAAGCCGAGACGCTATCGCCAATCTCCACATGGATCCCGCGTTCGCCGGGGCCACCATCTCGGGACCGACGTACGCGCAACCACTTTACTTGGCAGGCGCGAATGGTGTGTCCGATCTTGTTATTGTCGCCACCGAGCAGAATCACGTTTATGCGTTCGATGCCAGCAAGGGCGGCAAGCCGGTTTGGGATCAGTCGTTGGGTATGCCTTTGCCGCGCTCGCGCCTGGCGGCGCTAAAATCAGGTTGCGGTAATATCGATCCTTTGGGCGTCACCGGTACGCCGATTATCGACGGTGCCAGCCGAACGCTTTACGTCGACGCCATGACCATCGCCAGCGCGAATGCGACGGCGCAGCACCAAATCTTCGCGCTCGACGCGGACAGTGGTGCCATCAAGTCTGGCTGGCCCGTGGATCTCAACAGCAAGGCCACGTCGGGTGGCACCACCTTCGACTCGCTCGTGCAGAATCAGCGGGGCGCGCTGGTGCTCCTCGACGGCAAAGTCTTCGTGCCCTTCGGCGGGCACATCGGGGACTGTTCGACCTACCACGGCTGGGTTGTCGGCGTGTCGACTAGCGATCCCACGCAAGTTAGCGCCTGGGTCACGCGCGCGCTCGCGGGCGGCGTGTGGGCGCCCGGTGGGATCTCCTCGGATGGCAGATCGCTGTTCTTCGCGACCGGGAATACCGAGAACCAATCCAACACCTTCACGGCACCGCCCGGCTGGCAGGATGGCGAGACCATCTTTCGCTTGCCCTCGTCGCTGGTGGCGAGTGGCCAAACCGTTGACTCCTTCACGCCCGCGAACTGGATTGCGCTCGACGACGCGGATACCGACCTTGGCGGGACAGCGCCTCTGGTGTTCAACGTGCCGGGGGCCACGCCATCGGCTCTGATCATCGGCCTCGGCAAGGACGGCAACGCCTATCTGCTCGACCGCGCCAACCTGGGCGGCATCACCAATCCCCTGGTACTCGCCTCCGTCGCGGCCGGGTCCATCATCAACGCCGCCGCCGCCTACACCACCCCGCAGGCAAGCTACGTGGTCTTCAAGGGCACGGGCAAGGGCTGTCCCAGCGGACAGTCCGGGGGCCTGGCGACCTTCAAGATTTCGGCTACCAGCCCGCCCGCCGTCACCATGGCCTGGTGTGGGGGACCGTCGACCCAGACCTCGCCCGCCGTTAGCGCCATCGACGCGCAAGGCACCGACGCCGTGGTGTGGATCGTTGGCAATGACAACAAGCTCTATGGCTTGGACGGCGACACCGGCAAAGCGATCTTCGCGGGCGGCGCGAGCGCAGACACGATGTCCTCGGTCCAGAAGTTCATCCCGGCTATCGTGGCCAATGGCCGGGTCTTCGTGGCCGCTAACAACCAAGTCTATGCTTTCACGCCTTAGTCGATTCCAATAAGAACTCCTCCCTTGGCTTGAGCAGCCACGGCGTCAATTGCGAATGTACTCTGTGGTCCTTCGCAAACAGTGGACGCGTCCCGAAGGCGTAGTGCCGGTTGGTCGCTTATGTCGGACACCATCACACCCAGATAATCTGTCTCCTGCGAATTTACAAAGTGCTCGCCATGGCTGAGAATTGAAGGACCTATGATTGCCTTTGGCGCGTGGATCGGTAAGCCGGATCACCAACGCTCGTGGTGGCTGCTTCTTTCAGGGCTTCTTGCAATTGGGTGCGTAAGTCTGACAAAACCGAGCGAAGTGCAGACGTGCGCGGCGAATGGAACGTGCTCGGACGATCCCAGTAAGGTCCCCGGTAGCGATGCCAAGAAGGACATTGAAAATGGATCGCCTGATGCTGGTCGCGACAGCGCGGACGGGGCGAACGTCGGTGCTGATGCAGTCCCCGACCTTGCTGTGCCCGATCTCGCGAACGACAACGTCGCCGGGCCTGATTCCTCACTTGCCGAATTGCCCGATCTGGCGCCCGACAAATTGGCGGCTGCAGAGCCCGGTGCTGAGCCCGCCGGCGCTGAGCCGACCGCCGGAGCCGAGCCGGGCCCAGAGCCGACGTCGAGACCGGAGCCCGGCGCCGAGCCGGGCAAAGAATCGGGGCCAGAACCGGGACCCGAGCCTGGACCAGAACCACAGCGGGATGCTTCCCCGGCAGACAGCGCGTCCACAGCAGCGTGTGCGAATGCAACGCCGATCACCGGCGGCAGCGTGGTTGTCAACACGACCAGCGCCTTCTGCTTTGTAACCTGTGACAGTATGGAATATGGATGGGGATGCTCCTCTTTCAGCGCAACCGACCGGACCGTCAAGATCAATGGTGTGTCCGTCGCTTGCGGCGATACGCTGCCAGCCAAGAAGTCGGGCAGCTACTACTACTTCGAGATTGGTCCAGGCGGACACACGTGGGACCAAATCCACTATTCGGGGACCGCCGCTGCTAGTTGTGCGACCCCGACTGGCGGTTTTTCGCCCTGAATTCCAAGCTCGCCGGTCAGCAGATAGTCGTAAATGGCGATTTTGGCGACAGCGCCTTGGAAACGCGAGCTCATCGCCATTGTCCCGATATTGAGTGGGCGGTCATTGGCTTTGGGGACCACACTGTATTGGCTCATGCAGCCGCTGTCCCGAAGGGGGGCGAATCACATCCTGGGAGGGCTTGGCGAACATCGCAGAGAGCCCGTGCGCTGCCGCTAGGGAGCTCCGTGCCTTGCAGACCGGCGGCGGCGACTCCAACGGTGCAGACCTCGAACCAGACGTCTACAGCGGTCAGCGTTACAATCGTGTCCATGACGGGGAAAGCAAAGGATGCCTCGCAGGAGGCGTCTGTCCGCAGACCCGACTACGTCAGCTACTTGGCTGGTTCGGAGAGAGGCTGCGCGCGGTCCCTTGGATTGGCGTATCGGCTTGGGCCGCCATGGGTATCGTCTACGTGCTCCTTCGGATTCAGGCAAAGCCCGTCGCCGATTTCATCGCGGCCCGCTCCGACCCGACCGATCGGGTCTTCGTCTTCGGCTCCGAAGCCGAAATCCTGTTCCAGGCCCGTCGCAAAGGCGCGTCGCGGTTCGCGCTCAAGTATCCGCTCACGGTACCGTGGTCCCGCTACCGCCAAGACACCAGTACTCCGTGATGGTCGAGCTGTCGACAGAACTGCCGAAGTACATCGTCGTGGTCAACAGTCCAGGGTCGCTGCTGTGGGACGGCCGATCCCGCTTTCCTTTGCACGATTACGTCGAGTCGCTCACGAAATCTCGCTACCAGATCGAGGCCATCCAGCCCATCGCGCGTCCCCGGGCCGATCTAATCCATGGCGAAGCAGGGGCCGAGATCCTCGCGACAGCGGATTTTCACCGCAGCAATTCCATCCTCATGTACCGGCGGTGATAGCCAGCGTCGACGTGCGTGATTCATTCCCGGAACCGCAATGATGCAGGGGAGTGGGTCGTCAGCAGGCAGCTCGTCTTCGCTCTTAACCAACGGATACTATTGGTGAATTGCCCGGCCTCTTCGCATCTTCGAGGTTCGGGTGGCTCTGCGAGAGCGGCGAGCTCAACAATCGCGTTTGGACGCTTGCTTAGCTCGATTGACCGATCTAGCCTTCAACCGTAATTGAATGGGAGCCTGTGAACCCATTCGAGCGACTTACGGTTCGGTTCCTCACACAGCTATTCGCCTAAGAGACAGACTTATTGGCATAGAGTCGAGCCACAGTCTTCGAATTCCACCGCCGGGAGGGCCAGCAATGAGAGCCTACGAGTCTGCGTGTCTTGCACGTTTCGCATATTCCATTCTGGGCGCCGGCCTCATCATGTCCAGTGGACTTCTCGGAATGGCGTGTAACCTCGGCGCGAACGGCGTTCCGGTCGGGTCTGGCAATGGAGGAGCCGGCTCGGCGGGCACGTCGACCTCACCGTCCGACGCTGCTCCAGCGACATCGGATGATGCTGCGTCTGCCGTCGTGATCGTCCTTCCTGATGCTGGGGACATTGCCACGCCCGTGACAACCACCGGCGACAACACGGGAGACGCGACTGGCGACGGCCGCCTGTTTCGCTGTGATGAAGCCGGCAAGTGTTCCTGCTTAGCGATCCTTTCTCTCGGTCAGCCAGGACAGACCGGGAGTGCCACCGGAAACAACGGTGACACGAATGCATTTCAGACGTACATGAACACCAACACGAATGCGACGATGACGATTCTACGAACGTTCACACCCCTGACCGATGCCCTCCTCAGTCAATACGATGTCGTCATCCTGCAAGCCCTGCAGGACCAGTCAGGTGCCGCGCAAACGTGGACCTACAGTGCGAGCGACGTTGCCGCATTGGAGAAGTGGGTGAGAGGCGGCGGTGCGATCATTGCGATGACAGGTTACGGGCTGAATGCGGCCGAGGTCACCCCGGTGAACCAACTGCTGTCCTTTAGTGGGATCAGTTTCGGCACGGCAGACACGTTTGCGCGATGTCCGGATACGCTGTGCACATGCACCGATGACTCGATTCCGTTCGGCAATTGGCTGACCAATTATGCCGACTATCCTGCGATTACCCACGATTTGAAGGAGATTGGCGTCTATCATGGCCGGCCAGTCAATTGCTCCGGTTCGAATTGTGAGGTCTTTGCGACAGATTCTTCAACGGGAGGAGGAAATGTCGGTGTTGCCCAGGTGATTGACAATGGACGGATCTTGGCCTGGGGTGACGAGTGGGTGACTTACACGAGTCAGTGGGGACTGACGCCCACTCAATGGGACAACGCCACGACCTATCCGCAGTGTGTAAATCACACGGCGCAGAGCAGTTACAGTGTGCCTCAGTTCTGGAACAACGTCTTCAAGTGGGTCGCGCCCGCGATCACATGCTTCACCATCACGCAACCCTCGACGCCCGGGCAGCAGATTATTCCGTAGGGCGCTCAGGGTTACGGAAGAAGACCATCTCTTCCGTGGTTGGAGATTCGGCGAGCAATTCGAAGCGCTGGTGCTTGACCGCCTGATAGTAGAAACACTGCTCGTTTCCGCGTCCTCTCTGCGCATAGCTGGCCCAGGCGCATCCGCCGCGGCAAACATCGCGAAAGCGACAAACCGGGCAGAAGCCGCAGAGTTGGGTCTCTTGGAAGAGGCGGTTGTAGGCAAACGCGTCTGCGCGATTCCAAATGTCGCGCAAGCTCTCCTCCCGCAGGTTGCCTTCGACAAAGCGGCGCTCGCGGTGCACCGACGAGGGCAAGGCCAGGCAGCCCTTCACATCGCCACCGCTCTCGATGCCGATCACTTGGCAGCCGGCGCGGCAGCCGAGCCAGAAGGGCAACTCGACATCTGCCGCGCGCAAGTCCGACTCTGCATTGCCAAAGTAGCCGATATTGTGACCGACGTAGATTTCGAACTCCGGGGAATTCATCCGGCATAGCTCTGCAATCTGGGGTACCAACCACAGAAGATCTTCGGGCGCCGAAACCAGGTCCAGATGCTCTTCCATGTTGCCCGCAACCGTTGCGAGCTGCAGTTGCCAGCCGGAGACGCCATGCTCGATCAAGAACGGTCGCATCTCCTTCAGCTGGCCTTGATTGAGCCGGTTGATGGTCGTGTTGATCCCGGTCTGCAGGCTGGCCGCAACGTTCAGGTCGATGGCGCGCACGATACGCGCGAAGGAGCCCGGGGCTCGGAAGTGGTCGTGCTCATGTTCGAAGCCATCGAGGCTGAAGGAGACGGCACACAGGCCAGCCGCCTTCGCCCGGTCGAGGTGTTCAGTCGACCATGTCACGCCGTTTGTGATCATGTTGACCTGCGCACCGAGGTCGACCAGGCGTCTGGCGACTTCGTGCCAGCCCGGGGAAAGGGTTACTTCGCCGCCGATCAGAGTGATGTGCTGGCAACCCAGCTCGACCAATTCACCTGCCACGCGCAGGCACTCGTCAAGGGACAGCTCTTGCGCACGTCGCTTGCCCGCTCGCGAACCGCAATGCTTGCACCGCAGATTGCAGGCCAACGTCAGCTCCCACACGCAGGTATGCGGGAAAAATCCAACTTGCCGCAGAACTTCGATCACG
>CAZTTW010000064.1:0-11928 GCA_964616265.1 uncultured Myxococcales bacterium
CAAGCTCGGCGCGGGCGGCCGGGAGCGCAACCGACGGGACGTGCGTAGGCGCTCCGCGAGCGCAGCGAGCGGATGCCAGCCGAAGCCCGAGGAAGTCATGGACGCGCGTAGCGCGGCCGTTGACTTCCGTTCCCGGCGGGGGCGTCCCGGCGCAAGCCCGCATCAGCCGAGCGCCGCCTTCCCCAATGCCAACTTTTCGACCGGTTCCGCCTATACCAACCAGCCCTCGCCGGGACCGGTCGGAGCGGTCTGCACGACCCATCCGAGCTGTCACCCGGACCGCAAGGACCGCTAGGACCGACCGTAAGGATCGTACGCCCCGCCATCCGAGTGCGGTCACGTCGACTCCTCAGAGTGCTCACCTTTCGATCCTGCAGCGGTCACCGGGCCATCCTGCTTCGGTCACTCGGACCGAAAGCGGATGGCACTACGACCCCTCGAGGATCCCGCGGCGCCCGATCGGGGAATCACGATGACCGCTTGGGGAAGTCGAGCCGACCGATCCGATCGGTCCCCCTCACCGATCGAAACTCTCCGGTAGTGCCATAGAATGCTTGGCTAGCACTCCGCCTGTGGGAAACTGGACGCCTGGCTCACGCCGCGCGCATGCGATCTTCGAACGCAGTCAGCGCGGCCTTGGCGCCTTCGGCCATCGCGATTACGATCTGCTTGAACGGAACGCTGCTGACGTCGCCGGCAGCGTAGATGCCTGGCCGACTCGTGCGGCAGCGCTCGTCGATGACGACCTCGCCCATGCGATTGACCGTGACTAAATCCTTCACCACGGCGCTGTTCGGGACCAGCCCGATTTGTACGAAGACGCCGTCGAGAGCGACCTCGTGCTCCTTCTCGCTCGGCCGATCCTGGTAGCGGAGGGCAGTCACCGTTTGGCCATTGCCGACCACCTGTGTGGTGCGGGCATTGGCAATCACGGCGACGTTCGGCAGCTTGCGCAGGTTGCGAACCAGAACGTCATCCGCCTTCAAGTGCTCGGCGAACTCGACCAGCGTCACGTGCGCGCAGATCCCTGCCAAGTCGATGGCCGCTTCGACGCCCGAGTTGCCGCCGCCGATGACCGCCACGCGCTTGCCCTTGTAGAACGGGCCATCGCAGTGTGGACAGAAGGCGACGCCGCGCCCGAGATACTCCTTTTCGCCGGGAATGCCGAGCTCCCGCCACTTCGCGCCTGTCGCGAGAATGAGCGCGCCGGTGCGCAAGGTTTCGCCGCCTTGAATGCGCAGCTCCTTTTGCGTGCCGTGGTCGACGATCTGCTCCACCTTGCAATGGTCGAGAACGTCGATGGCGTACGCACGCAGGTGCTTGTCCATGTCGGCCGCCAGTTGGCGCCCTTCGGTGTACGGAACTGAAATCAGGTTCTCGATGCCGACCGTCTCTTGCACTTGGCCGCCCAAGCGCTGTGCCACCAGTGCCGTCTTGAGTCCCTTGCGGGCACTGTAGATCGCCGCCGCCGCACCCGCGGGCCCGCCGCCCAGCACGACCACGTCGTAGTCTTTCGCAGGCTGCGCAGTCACCGGGAGCTCATCCCGGCCCAAGGCGCCTTCGAGGGTCTCCAAAAGCTCGGCGAAATTGGCGCGACCGACGTGCAACACCTTGTCACCGCTGACCACCGCCGGAACGCCTTGAATGCCGAGCGCTTCGATCTCTGCCTCCGCCAGCTCGCCGTCAATCAGCGTGTGCTGAAAGTCGGCGTGAATCAGCGCCATCTGATTGAGCGCCTGAACCACGTCCGGACAATTCGTGCAGCTCAGCGACACATAGGTCCGCAAGCGCACGGGACCCTTCAAGGCGCGTACACGCCGCTCGATACCTTCGTCTGGCAGCTTGCCCTTTCCGTCGGCGTTGAGAAGCGCGATGACCAGCGAGCTGAACTCGTGCCCGCCCGGAATACCGCGGAAACGAATTCCCGTCGGACGACCATCGCGAAGAATATCGAACTCGACCGTCGCGACCTTCTCGGGCAGCTCGACCAGTGCGATGGAGTCTCCGCACGACGCCACGTCAGCGAGCATCTCGCGCAGCTCGGCTTGCTTGCTGTGCTCGCTTTGGTACAGGGCCAGACCCACCGGGGACGAAATCGTCGCGAAGTAGTCCTTGAGTTGATTCTTGAGATCCTGGTCGAGCATAAGCGGCTCCAATCGAAAGCGCTGAGTTGAAAAAAGTGCCGGTCCGGGGTTGGGAGGCTCATCCGGACCGGCGGTCGAGAAACATCTGCTTCGGTGGCGTGGACTAGATCTTGCCGACCAAATCGAGGCCGGGCTTCAAGGTGGCGGCACCGGGCGTCCACTTCGCGGGGCAAACCTCGCCATCGTGAGTGGCCACGAATTGTGCAGCCTGGATCTTACGCACCAATTCGTCGGCGTTTCGACCGATGCCGTTGTCGTGGTACTCGGCGATCTTGATGACGCCTTCGGGATTCACCACGAAGCTTCCGCGATAGGCGAGCCCTTCGGCATCGATGTAGACCCCAAAGGCTCGACTGAGCGCGCCGGTCGGATCCGCGAGCATGGGGAACTTGATCTTCTTGATGGTGTCCGAGGCGTCGTGCCAGGCCTTGTGGACGAAGTGTGTGTCGGTGCTGACCGAGTAGACCTCGACGCCCAGGCTCTTAAGCTTGTCGTACTTGTCGGCCATGTCGCCGAGCTCGGTGGGACACACGAAGGTGAAGTCGGCCGGGTAGAAGAAGAAGACTGCCCATTTGCCCTTCACGTCCGCGCTGGTGACTGTCTTGAACTTGCCATCGTGATAGGCCTGGACATTGAACTCGGGAATCTTGGAATTAATGATGCTTGCCATGGTGGAGGCTCCTTTGTGCTGTGCTCGTAGGATGTCCACCACCCGAAGGCCGTTCCGCCCGGGCTTCGTCGTTTGTCCCTATGGACGTGATAGGCGCAGGCAATCAGCGGTCAGGAAGTGCGCCGAAGCAATCCTTGGTAGACCTTGTGCATGCTCTCTCCCACGCCCGCCAGGGTCTTGGTCAGGGCGGACTCGCGCCGCCAGCAAAGAGCGAGCGTGCGACTCGGCGGATTCGGGGCGAAGGAACGCACGTGCAGCACCTTGTGGCGGTTCTCGACGGGCAACGCGAGGCTCGGCAGCAACGTCACGCCCACGCCCCCCGCCGTCATTTGCACGAGGGTCGCCAGGCTGGTCGCCCGGAAGCCGGCTTCGTCTGCCCCCGAGCGCGAACAGAACGACAGCACCTGCTTGCGAAAGCAGTGACCGTCGTCGAGCAACAGCACTTGCTCGCCGTCGAGATCTTCGGAATGCAACGGCTTGTGCGACGCTGCCAGCGGGTGCCCGGCGGCCGTCGCGAACACGAACGGATCTTGTCCCAACACCACGCTGTCGAGGTCGCCGATCTCGGCCTCCAATGCCAGGACGGCCGCGTCCAGTTCGGCGCGCGCCAAGCGCTGCACGAGCACGTCCGTCTTTTCTTCGGACCACAGCAACGTCAGCTTCGCGTAGCGCTTGCGCAGGGCGGGCGCGACCTCGGGCAACAGATAGGGTGCCACCGTCGGGATCACGCCGATGCGCAGCCGGCCGCTGAACGGATCGGCAAACAGACGGGCGGCGTCGAGCAGCGATTCTGTGGATAGGCAAAGCGCACGCGCCTGATCTGCCACCGCCTTGCCCGCCGCGGTGACCACGACGCCGCTGCGGCTTCGTTCGAATAGCTGCACACCCAAGGTGTCTTCCGCCTGCGCCACCTGCGCCGACAGCGACGGCTGCGCTACGTGGCAGCTGGCAGCAGCCTTGCGAAAATTGCGAAGCTCGGCGACCGCAACGATGTACTGCAGTTGCCGGAGCGTGATGGGATAGACGCCAAAGCGCATGCACAGACGATAGCAGGACGCGCATGGCACCAGGAGTCCGGATATTATCGCCCCGACGGCAGGCGCAGGCTGCGCGCGCGCCGGCACATGCGCGGCGAAATGTCGACGCCGATGGCATCCATGCCGAGCGCGTTCGCGACCGCGAGCACAGTGCCGAAGCCGCAGAAGGGATCCACGATGGTGCGGGTGACGGTGTTCTCGAGCACGAAGCGGCAGGCCGACTCGCACGCCGCCGCGCCCATGGCCTTCGCACCGGGCACGAAGCCGGCGTCGGCAAGTACGTCGACAACCGGCTTTCCGGTCGGCGGAATCACGCGACGGGAGAAGCCCAGCAGGTGCGAATAGCTGGCCCTTCCGACGGTGGCGCTGCCAGCTGGAGCTCGGCAGACGATGCGGTGAAAGAGAAGATTCATCTTCGCGCACTCGGCAGCGCACGCGACCAGGTGACCCTTGTCGACCCAAACGCCGGCGTGGCGCACGTCGCTTTGAAAAAAGATCGCGACGCCGTCGTCGGGCACGCTTTCCATCACGCTCGCGGCAGCCTTGCCGAACCACGCGTGCCACTCGTCGAAGCCAAGGCCGGCCAGCTCGGATGAATCGGGCAGCGACGTGATCACGCTGGCGCCGACGAGAGGCCGCTGCTCGGCCAGCCAAACCAGCGCGTCCCCTTGGAAAACGATGCGCGTGGGGTCGCCGTCGGATGATTTCATGGCTTTCGGCGTGGTCATAAGGCGAATCTAGTTCCAACGCAGGTTCGTTGCTTGCCTGGGACGTCCACCAGGACGAATAAGCCCTGGGGCATCCATTGCCGTTTCTCGACGGCGGGGTAAAGTTCAATTTTTGGGAGGAGGAATCCGATGCCTGGACCGTCGCTGGAAGTACGGAGGAAGATCGTCGACTTTGCTCAAGGTTGCGTTGGGCAGGTGGACTTTTCGGCGCGCGACTTCGACGGACGTCCGATTGGAGTCGATCTGATCAAGAGCATGTTCGAAGCCGCTACCGGCTTGGTCCTACAGGACAAAGACTTCAAGAAGCCAGGCACGAAGGACGAGTGGACGTGGCGTCCCAAGGCGAAGGATTGGTGCGGAATCTTCGTCGTCTACTGCTACGTCAGCAACGGATTGGACGGTATCAGCTGGAACCTCGCTACGGGCAAGCCGAAGGGAGATATCAAGTTGTCCAAGTGGTCCAAGGACTGGAAGTCGCAAATGCAGCTCGCCGATATGGGGGTCGTTCGTACGGCCAGCCATCATTTCTTGATCGCCAGCGTGCCCTCGACAACCGAATCCCGGTTTTCATCGGTGGACGGAAATCAGGAGTGGGGCAGCATCAAGAACAAGAATCCAGACAAATATGTCTCGGGCACACACGGCTTCGGGATCGACAATTTCAGCTACTACCAGCTGGTCTAGTGGGCTCGGGATTTCCGCTCAGCTCAGCGTAAAGGGATAGCTCAGGATTTGGCTCGTGCCGGCGGCGGGGAAGCGGATGCCGCCGACCACACTCTTGATGCAGCCGTAAAGGCCGTTCTGTTGCAGGATGGCCGGCGCCTCGACGCGCACGCCGCGCACGGTGCCGGCGCGCTGGATGCGGAACTTCACGGTCACGCGGCCGGGGACGTAGGTCTCGGGGTCGGGTCGCGCCTTGCTGATGCATTCGAGGATGTCGGCTTCGCGGGCGCGAAAGCGCTCGTCGATCTGATCTTGCGAAAGCTCGGGCAGCTCCTTGTCATTCGACATATCCAGGCGAAGGATATCCGGCCTGGAAAGATCTTCGCCCTGCGCGACGGTGTGCAAGTCGGCGGCGGACAAGCGCACCGGCTCGTCGGCCACGGCAGGGCTCTCGGCGGAGCCGCGCGCCACGCGCATCGCGCCCCGGTTGCGCTTGCGCGGCTTTTTCGTGACCACGGGCGGGCCCGCGTCCGTGGCGGAGACCGTGGCTGGCGCCGGTGCGTGCAGGCGCTGCCAGTAGAAGTAGCCGCCGACCGCCAGACCGGCCACGACGAGTCCGAGGAAAAAGCCCTTCATCGCGGCTGAGCCTACAACGAAAAGTGCGGCAAACACGACGCAGGCGACTACGACGTTCGCGCCCGGTAATTCGCCCGATGTTGGATGGTCAGCCGCCGGAAAGGCTGCGTTCGATGAGTGCCCAAATCTGGCGGTGCAGGAATAGGTAGCCAATGGCGCTCGCCGCCAGAAAGGGACCGAAGGGAACTTCGCTGCGCCTTAGGGAGGGCGGTTGCTCGACGGTCCCGTCGGCCTCGGCCGCGGGTGGGTTCGTCTCGTTGGTGATCCGCTTTCGTCGCTGCAGCAGCAGCACCGGAATGCTGACCAAGATGCCCACGAACGAGGACGCGAAAACAATCGGTGGCAGCGCTTTCCAACCCAGCAGCGCGCCCATCACTGCGAGCAGCTTGCCGTCGCCCAGACCCAATCCCTCGCGTCCGGTCGTGTAGTAGTAGGCGTCCGCGATGATGCGAATGAGCAGATAGCCGGCTACGGCGCCGATGGCCCGCTCGCTCCAGGCGACGTCGCCGGTGGCGAAGCCGCCGAGAAAAAACACCGCGATCGACGGCAGCGTGATTTTGTCGGGCAGCCGTTTGGTGTCGAGGTCGATGAAGGTCAGCACGACCATGACGGCGCAAAACGCGAAGTAGACCGCGTAGCGCGCCACTCGCACGCCGAGCGGAAGCGGCTCGCCGTCGAGCGCGAAGGCCCACGCCACGAAAAGCGAGAGCGCGCCGGTGATGGCTTCGACCAGGGCATGGCGAGCCGAGAATTTGGCGCCGCAATGACGACAGCGACCGCGCAGCAGCAGGTACGAAAGGATGGGAATGTTGTCGCGAGGGCGCACCGGGTTGCCGCACGCAAAACAGTGCGACGGCGGTCGCACGATCGACATGCCGCGGGGGATGCGCGCGATGCAAACGTTGAGAAAGCTGCCCCAAAGCGCGCCGAACGCGGCGGCGCCGACCAGCAGCGGTGCGCGTAGGCTCAGAAGGTATTCGCCAAGGGCCGGGTTCACCGGTAAACGGTAGCATTTTGGTGGTAGATTTCGCGGCCTCTTGATGTTCATTTTCCGCGTGTTCGTGCTCGCCAGCCTGCTTTCGGCAGCTTTCGGCGGCTGTGCTTCCAAGAAATCCGGGGCCGTGCAAAGCCCGCTTGAAACCCTCGACGCCGTGCTGGCGCCGGAGGCGGTCGCGGCGACCTTGCGCCGAGCGGGCGGCGGGCATTTTCACTCGACGGCGCTCTTGCGGGTCGAGGCGAGCCGCAAAGCGGATCCGGCTGAAGGCAAGCTGGCGTCGCCGCCGGCGATCACGACCACCACGGATCTGTGGCTGGACCGACAGGGCAACTTTCGCTTGCTGGAAATCAACGATCAAGACGGCGGCCGCGAAATCGTGCGGGTCGGGCGCGACATCGCGGTGGCGCTTCGCTACGGCAAGCTCGTCAAGCGAATGGCCGAGGACGCTGAAAGCGCGCGCTTCCTGGCCGAGGCAACGGGTGCGCCGCGAACCGCCTGGGAAATCGTGCGCCGGCAGGTCGAGGTCAAGGGCTCGGACGGTCGCTACGAGCTCGCGCTTGGTCCGCGGCTGGCGGAGTTGCCGGCGGGTTTTTCTCCGGGCGGCGATTTGCAAAAATGGCGCGACAGCATCGACGTGAAATCGCTCGCCGGCAGCGTCGGCCTCAGCGGAGGGACGGAGCGCGTCCTTGGGACGATCGCATGCAAGGCGACCTTTCGCGCTACTCGCGACGCCCTTCCGCGCGACGCCGTTCCTATCGACGGCGAAGTTGCGGTCTCGGCGACCATCGACCAGATCGGCAGGGTGCCCGACGTGACCATGCCCGACGCAGAAACGTTGCACGTGCGCCAGCGGACCATTTTGGAAGAGAAAGCTCTGCTGGGCGGCATCCGGAGCTCGGTGTCGCTGCCCCCGCCAGCCAAGAAAAAGGCAGGGCCATGAAACGCGACGAAGGCGTGACCGAAGTTCACGCCGAGCCCGTCCTGCCCAGCGCACCTGACAAGGTGGAGCACCTTTCGCAACATCGCGGCCTCATCATTCACCGTGCGCTCCTGGTAGCGGCGATCCAGGGATTCTTTCCGCTTCCCATCGCCGACGACCGCTTGGCGAGTCGCGTGCGCGCCGGGCTGTACGTCAAATTAGCCAGAGGTCGTCAGGTGGATCTGCCGCCTGCTTCGGCGGCGGTGTTGGCGAGTCCCGCAGGCCTCGGTACTGCAGCCAAGCTGACATTTGCGGCGGCTGCGGCCGTGGTGGCCAAGTTCGCCGGGCGCAAATTTCTGGCCTTGCTGGCGGCCGGGCGGAGCGCCGAGGAAATGGCGCGTACGTACGCTAGCGCCACGCTTTTCGATCACTACTGTGCCAAGCTGCACATCGGTGGCGCCATCACGACGGCCGACGCCGAGCGCCTGCGCGCGTGTCTTGCCGCCTGCGTCCGCGAGGGATCTTCGGGGCCCGCGCGCGCGGCTTTTACCGAGGGCAGTCGCATTCTCGGGCGCTCGCTTCTCGAAGCTCCGCGCTGGCTATCGCGGCGCATGGCTGCGCTCGGCGAGCGCTTCGTGCGAAGCGGTGGCAATCCCGATGTTCTGGACGCGTTTCCCGACGAGACCAAGGACGAGATGGCGTGGATCGACCGAGCCGCGCGTGCCGTGGAAGATGCGATCGCTCGTGCCGGCACCGAGCAGCAGGTACGCATGGTGTCGGCGTTCGAAGAAAGCTGGCGAAATAGCGCCGGCGGCAGCGCGTGACCCAATTGAATCGAATGATCCTTGATTGAGGACCGCGCCCGGCTTTGGTAGCATTAGCCCTACGTGACCAAAAAGAAGCCTTCGCAGAGCAACAGACGTCGTCCAACCAGTAAACCCGCCGCGGCCAAGAAGAAAACCGGTGGCCCAAGCCGAACTGCTCGGGCGGACAAGGCGAAGAGCAAGGTCAAGGTCAAGCGACCACCGTCGGCCGCGCTGTCCGACGTGCGCCCCGTGGACGAGAAGAACCGTCGCGATTCCCTGGCCAACGCGAAGACCGCAATCGCCGCAGCCCTCGACAAGAAAGCCATCGAGCCGGTGCTGATCGACGTCTGCGGTCGGGCCAGCTACGCCGATTTCATCGCCGTGGTCAGCGGACGAAGCGACCGCCAAGTCGATGCCATCGCCGACGGCGTGTGCCTGGCCATGGCCGAGCACGGCCGCCGTCCGCTCGGGCGCGAGGGCGCGCGCAACGGACGCTGGGTGCTCATCGATTTCGGCGACGTGGTCATGCACGTTTTCTACCACCCGCTGCGCGAGGTCTTCGACATCGAGAGCCTGTGGATCGATGCCCCGCGCGTGAAGCTGAACGTTCCGGCCGAGGCGCGGGCCGATGCCGGCTCCGGCCGCGAATCTGGCTCTTGAAGCTTCTCGTTCGCGCGGTCGGCAAGCTGCGCGACCGCCGGCTGGAATCGCTGTGCGAGGAGTATTGCAGCCGCGTGCGCCGTCACCTGCCGGTAGAAATCGGCGAGGTGGACGACGACGCCGGCCTTCTGCGGGGTCTGCCGGCAGGCACGGAAATCGTCGCTCTCGAACCGGGCGGCGATGCGTGGACGACGGCCGAATTCACCAAGTACGTCGAAAAGCGCATGGTGGCCGGCACGCGCGCCATCGCTTTTCTCATCGGTGGCGCCGACGGCCTTTCGCCCGAAACCGTCAAGCACGCGAATCGTCGCTTGTCCCTGTCGCCGCTCACCTTGCCTCATCGCTTGGCGCGCCTGCTCCTGTGCGAACAGATCTACCGCGCCATCTCCATCATTCGCGGCGAGCCCTACAACCGCTAAGCTAACCTCCATGAGCATCGGCAAACGACTTTTCAATTTGGCGCGCTCCGAGCTGAATTCGCTGCTCGACCGCGCTGCCGAGGCAGAGAAATTCACGGGAGCCGATCCCGACGAGGACCTGTACCGGCGCTACAGCCTCGACGAGCTTTCCGACGTCGAGCTGGAAGCCGAGATCGAGCGACGCCACCGCGCCCGCCAGGCCAAGGCATCCCAGGCGTCGCAGACTGGAAGGCCGAAGCCTGCAGCGGGCAACGCGCGCACCTCGGCGCCGCCGCCGGCCGCCAGATCCGCGCCCGACGAAGAATTGCGCCGCGCCTATGCGGCCATGGAGCTGCCTGTCGACGCCGATTTTCAGGCGGTGCGCACCTCGTATCGCGCGCTCATGCGCAAGTACCACCCGGACCGTCACGCCGGATCGCCCGACAAGCAGAAGGCAGCCACCGAGGTGGCGCAGAAGCTGACGGCCGCCTACAAGCTCATCGAAAAGCGGTCGCGCAAGTAATAGGACTGCGCGGAGTCGGTCGGCCGTTGGGACCTCCGTGGCTTAGCTTACGGCGCTCTCGTGAGCTGCTTCCGAATCGGCACGGCGACAAGATCGGGGAGGTCGTGGGCCATCCCGTGGTCGCCGCCGGGAATGCAGGCGAGCGTCGCGCCGCGAATGTGCTCGGCGAGGAAGCTGGCGATACGTTGATTGCATAGCGGATCCTGGTCGCCGTAGAGGACCAAGGTCGGCGCGCAAATCGCGGACAAGCGCGCGCTCAGATCGGTTCGGTCCACCACGAACCAATCCGGGACCTGGGGATATTCGGCACTGTATTCCGGACGCCAATCCGGGGCGCCGAGTGAGCCAACGTCGATCCCACCCGAGGTCGCGCACAGGACCAGGCTGCGAACGCGACCGGGGTGCGCGAGCGCCAGCGCCGTGGCCACCACGCCTCCCATGGACTGCGCCACGAGATCCACCGGCCCAGGCGGTAGGCGATCCACCGTCCAGCGCACCAGATCCGCCACGCTTCGAACGGCGCCATCCGCCGGCTCGTCGCCGAACCCTGGCCAGCCGAGCAGCGTCGCCGGCGCTAGATCCGCCAAACGCTCCGCCACCGGCCGCCAAAAGCTGCGCAATCCGCTCGCGCCGGGGAGATACACGACGGCCGTCATGGCTGGGAATCTATTCGGGACGCGCTTGGTGGGCTAGGGGGCGTCGAAAATGAGAAGTCGCGGTAACGGGCTGATGCGTGCGGCATCGTAGACCCATCGGCGGCCATTTCGCGGCCGGTGCGTCTGCGTACGGAAGGAACGCTCGCAGGGGGCGACCCGCCCGTCCGCAATCCATCACTTACGGATACCTACGGAGGGATCGATGAAGAAAGTTGCATTCGCATTGGGAATGTTGGTCGCGTTGGCAGCGGGCTCGGCTCGCGCTCAGGAGTACGGGCTGGCGGGCTGTGGTTTGGGCTCGATGCTGTTCCAGAAGGACAACACCGTATGGAAGCAAATCCTGGCCGCGACGACCAATGGAACCTTCGGTAACCAGACCTTTGCCATCACCTCGGGCACGTCGAATTGCACGCAAGGTGGCGTGATGAAGGCCGAGCGTGAGCAGGCAGCCTTCGCCGAGGTCAACTTCCAGGACGTCAAAGCCAACATGGCAGCTGGCGGCGGAGAGTTTCTCTCCTCGTTTGCCACTCTGCTTGGCTGTGAAGAGTCGAGCAAGCAGGCGCTTGCGCACATGACGCAAGAAAAGTTCGAGACGCTGGTGCCGAGCACCTCGACCACGCCCGTCCAGATGTTGGTAGCCATTAAGCAGCAAATCAAGGCGTCGCCCACCTTGTCTCTCACGTGTACCGACGAGCGAGCCATCGCTCGCGCCGAAGGCAAGCCCCTGACCGTGGCCAAGCGCTAATTGTCGCAGGCGCTTAGCACAGGCCTTCGTTCGTCCCGGATTTTCCGCTCGGAGATCCGGGACGTTTTTTTTCGCGGGTTGCGGCTGCTCGCCGTTTGCGCGGTCATGGGTCCATTCGGCCCTTTCATTCCAGCGTCGGCGCACGCCGAGGGCGACTACCTGCAAACGCTTCTGGCGCGAGCGCAGACGCGCGGTTTGGCCCGCAGCCGTACCTGGCAGGTCCTCTTGCACTACCACCCGTCTCTTTTCGGCGGATGGAGCAGCAGCGCGGATGGCGATGGTTTCTTTCTGGCCGGACGCAAGGGCGCGCACGATCCCGAAGCCGAGCTCGGCGCCACGCTCACCG
>CAZTTW010000065.1:0-5204 GCA_964616265.1 uncultured Myxococcales bacterium
GCGCGCGCTTTGCCCAAAATCGTGTGAATGCTGACCGAGCCGAACGACATGCCCCCGCCGTACACCGGTAGATCGATGTGCAATTGCGGCCGGCCATCGTTCCGATGATTGAGATCGAGGCCCGTGTCGACCTTCGCCGGATCTACCTTGATGGCCGGCACCGTCGGAAAATTGAAGTGGATGCGGTCGAAACCGCCGCCCGACTCGCCAACCCGATGCTCGAGCCCAGCCTTCGGCACGTGCCCGGTTTCAGCCATATGCCAGGTGGACAGAATCAAGTCCGACGGCCAGCGCGGGTCGCCCATGGTGTCGACCGTCGGATTGCGCGCCAGCGACAGTGCCTTCTTGGTGCACTTGGCGACACAATAATGATCGGTCTTGGCGCACTCGGGACCGATGCACAGATGATCCCGCGGCCGCAGCGAAAACGCATACCCGTCAGGCTTGACGTGCACGCCTTCGGGACAAAGCTTGGCGCAATCGCCGCACGCCACGCAGTCGGCCGAGCGGCCAATCTTGTACTTCCCGAGCGCATTGCGATAGCGCTCCGGCGCCGGCCGCACTACGCGCTCGACGGATACTTGCGGCTCGCCGCCAGGGGAAAGAATTGGCTCGGGCGGCATCGCCGATTGAGGTAGTTGCCCTGATTGCGGACTACTTGCAGGCAAGGTCACCGAAGGCCTCCCGTTCAATGTCTTCCATGAAGATGGCGCGCCCGGTTTCGCCGCGTAGACGGCGAACTTCCCGAATGCCCATGGCGCCCAGCACTTCAATCAACTGCGAGTGCCAGGCGGCCATCAGATTGACCATGCGCTGGGCGGCGTACGCTGGCTCCAAGGTACCAACCTCCGACGCACATTCTGCCGTGTGCGTCTTGTCGCCAGCGTCGCGACAAACGCGGCAGCCGAGGGCGACCAGCAACGTCGTGTCGACCCCGACCAAGTCCGCGCCGCAAATGATCGTCTTCGCCATGTGCTCGGCCAGCGCGATGCCGCCCGAGACAATCAACGTGACCTCGTCGCGCATGCCTTCTTTGACCAGGCGACTGTGGATTTCGCGCAAGACATCTTTGAGGTGACGGGGATTGTCGACGTTCTGCTCGCGACCATGCAGGTCGGCGCACAGATGGAAGACATGAATGCCGGCCTTGTTCGCGGCCACGATGCGATCCGCGGCTTTGCTCTGCAGCGGCAGGCGAAGCGCGCAGATGATGCCGGCGTTGGCTACTTTCGCCTTCTGTGCCAACCCGTCGGTCTGCGGCCCATCCGCGAATTCGACCATGCGTACGTACCGAAGCAGTGGCTCGGACGCGCCGAAGCCGTCGGCCCCAACTAGCGGAACCAGAAACGGCAATTGCTCGGCAGGCAGATTCGCCGTCTCGGCAGCCGGAATCAAGGCCAACGTCTTGAGCGTCTTGGCCGCCGCCAGTCGTGCTTTGGCCGTCGACTGACCGCCCATGTTCCACGGCGGCACGTCGAGAACGAACGGCACCGGCACGTCGATGAGCGCCGTCGTTTCGCCGGTCAGTTTTCCATCCTTGGAAAACGAAAGACGCATCGGCTTGCTACCGATGTCGACGCTGGTGCTGATGTACTCGCGGCCGTGGATACCATCTCGGGTCGGGCGAACGATTTCCGACATGTCCGTCCAAATGCCGTCGAAGCCCGGACCGTTGAAGCGCCCGCGATAGCCCGCGCCCGAGACTGGAATGCGACCACTGTCAGCCTGGTTCCAGGTGGTCGCCAGGATCTCGGGCTTCCAGTAGTCGTCGCCGAGCGCGAGGTATTCGGGATTGAACGCCAAACCGAGCAATCCCTTCGTGCAACCCTGAACGCACGACAGACAGCCGCGACATTCGTAAAGCGGCACCACCGACGTCGACGGATCGCGGTTGTAGGCCGCCTCCTTCTTATAGGTGTCGTACACGCAGCGCGGTTTTACGCAGTTGGTACAGCGTGAACAGTCTTCGCGCCAATCGATGCTGCCGAATTTCCCGACTCGCCTGAACCGACCCGGCGTCGCCACGGGCTTGATGTGATACTTCTCGGGCATAACGACCTCCGCCGTGACTTACGCCAGGTGCGTCTCCGCGATGACCTTGCCCACCACGTGCTCGCAGCCATCGCTGAGAATGTGAATGCCGCGAACGCCGGGAATGGCCTTCAGCTTGGCCACGATCTCCGCGACGATAGCGATGCCCGTATTCGGAACGTCGCTTGCCGCCTTCAGCCGCGCAATGACGTCGTCGCCGATGGGGGCAAAGCCCGAACGTGCTTTCAGAAATTGGGCCTGCGCCAGGCTGCCAAGGGGCAGGACGCTGGCGATGATAGCGGCCTTTTGATCGAGCCCCGCCGCGCGCACGGCCTTCATCCAGGTTTCAAACCCGGCGACGTCGAAAATCGGATCCGTCAGCAGGACTTGTGCCCCGGCGAGGATCTTCTTCTTGGTCTGTAGAACAGACAGCTCGACCGGCGTCAGATAGGGGTGAACAGAAGCTGCAATACCAAAATTTGGCGACGAAGGAAGCTTGTTGCCGTCGAAGTCCAGCCCTTGCGTCGTCATGGCAGTCAGCGCCTGGCAAAGCTGTGTCGAATCGAGGTCGAAGGCACTCGCTGCTGCTGGCGACGCGCCCAGGCTTTGGTGGGCACCGGTGAGGCACAGAAAACTCTTGATGCCGAGAGCTGCCGCGCCGAGCACGTCCGATTCCAGCGCAACGCGATTACGGTCGCGCGTAATCAGCGACAGCATCGGCTCGATCTTCTCTGCCGCCAGCAAGGCCGCACACGCAAGCGCCGACCCGCGAACCTTGCCGGGATTGTCCGCGACGATCACACCGTCGAGAGCAGCCGGAAAATGACTGGCCAACTTCCTCACCGACGCGGCATCAGCATCGTGGGGCGGCAGACAACCAGCAGTGAGCGCCAATTTCCCGGCCGCCAATTTCTCGGCCAACTTGCTCGTGGCTTTCATTCGGATTGATCCAATTGAGTTGTTACGGAGCGGACGCGCGCAGCGGATTGCGCGGAATGTTTTGAAGAAGCGCAAGAAGTGCGTCGCGAACCTCGCCGATCTCGCGCCCAAGATCCGGATCGGGAGACGCAGCGGCTTGCGACGAAGCACCCAGCGCCATGTCCTCGGCGGCAGAGCCGGGTAAACGGAAGAGCAGCAGACGGCCCGCACCCAGGCCGATTTCCTCGATCATCTTGTCGGCATGCTCGATCCGTCGCGCGCATCGCCGATTGCCTTCGACGTGATGGCAATTCCCTTCTTCGCAGCAAATGACCGCGACCGCGTCCGCGCCGTCTTCGAACACCTTGAGCACATGCTCGGGCTGCAAGCGCCCCGCGCACGGCACCGCGACCTCTTTGATGGGAAAAGGCCAGGCGAAATCGGGCGTGGAGGGACGCCGCCGGATGCCCGAGCTCGGAGGAACGGCCAGGCGCGCGCAGTTCTCGCAAATGAACGCCACCACAACGGGATCGCCACCTCTGCGCTCCGCGACCCTGGCACTACCTGGGCCCGGCGCCGTTCGAACGCTTCGGTTGCCAGGCGGAGCAGTCTCGGCTCCGAGTTCACTCATGCACGAGCCCCTTTCGGTTGTGACAAATGCGACGTTGGGGACGGTATCGAAATTGCGACTCGGAAGCAATTGCTCGTTTGTCTCCGCATGCGAAGAACCTGTTCAGAACGCAGGACGTGTAGACGTGTAGGTGCCCAGCGCGCCGCGATCTGTTAGCTCTTCACCACCAACGTCTGGAATTTGACGTGCTCTGGCCAAAATTCGTGAATTTCTCCCGGGAATGCGTGGGAACGGCCATTGCAGTTGCGGCCAGCGATGGCAACCGTGCATGCAGGAGCGATTCTTTTGGGGGTGCTGGCAACGCTTTCGAGCGGCAACGTGCGCAGCGAGGAGGCGCCGCTTCTCGACGCCTTTGGCATCGCTATCGGGACACCCGCCGAATCTGTCGCCGCGCGTTTTCGTGACCGCCAAGTCGACTGTCAAACTGCGGCGCAAGGAGCTCTGGTTTGCCCGAGCGGGATCACCAAGCTGACCAGCCAGGCTGGCCCCGTGACGGTCTGGCTGACGAGCGATCACGTTTCGCGCATCTATCAGCGATCGGATCTCGACGCCGCAGATCTCGACTACACGGCCGTCGAGAATAGCTTCCATGCGCGAGCCGCTCAAATCCAAGCTTTTGTCGGCAGCCTCCAGGCGCAAGTCGTCACGCACGAACCGCCGTGGTTTTCGAGCCTCGACAACGAATCGAAGATGGCGTGGCTGCGCAGTGGAACGTTCGCGCGTGAGGTGTTCTGGCAGGTCGGCGAGCAGAGGTTGAGGCTTTTCCTGCGAGGCGAAAAGGCCCGCGTCGTGCTGGTGCTCGGCCTCGAGTCCGCGCCGGCTTCGAAAGCGGGAACACCACCAACGCAGACCTTGGCGCCTGCGCCGCAGGCGGCGCCCATGGTTTCCGGACGGTCCTGCGGCGCCGCCGAGGTGGCGGCCTTCATGATGGATCTCTTCCCGCCAGCGGAACCCGCGGCGCGCGCCGCCGCGGCGAAGAACCTGGCCGACTGCAAAGTCGATCGCAGCTCGGGCGCGCTTGCGGCTGCGCTCGAACGTGACCGCGAGCCGACAGTACGTACCGCGACACTAAGCGCGCTCGGCGCTCTCGGCCACACCGAGCCGCTGCACGCCGTTCTCGCGGATCCGAAGGAGAGCGATGCCTTGCGCGCCGAGGCGCTTCGCTTGCTGGACGAGGACGGTGAGGCGCCAGCTGAAAGCGAACAACATCGCTTGAGCAAAAAGGCCGGAAGCGAGCTTGCCCAAGCGCTGCGAGCGCTCAAGAACACGCAACGTTCCCAGACTGAAGAGACGACCACCGCGCAAGCGAAGGCCGTCCCGGCGCCGAAGACTGCGCTGGTTGCCCAGGAACCGGCGCGCCTCCAGCTGAGGTCACCAACCACGACCGCAACCACACCTATTCCGGTCGATAAAGCAGCGCCTGCACCGGCCAGCGCAGCGCCCGTGTCCGTGCACTACAACGCCATCGAACAGGAGCAAGCTCCTCCCCTCGCAGCGACGCCCGCACCGACAGCGCCACCTTCGCCATCTTCGCCTTCCGACGGCGCGGCGCTCGCCATCACGACGTCAACCTTGGCCGGCGGCCTGTGGGGCGCCGGGCTCGCCAAGCTGGCCCTGCAAGACA
>CAZTTW010000065.1:5304-11895 GCA_964616265.1 uncultured Myxococcales bacterium
CGGTCACGTGGGCCAAGGCGGCCTCATGCTCGGATTCTCGGCCGGCTATCTGGCCGCCATCGCCGCATCACCCTTCATCGACGTCAGCGGCTCCCAGGCTCTCCTCGGCAGCGGAGCGCTCCTCGTCGGCAACAGCATGGGCCTGGGTGCCAACATGCTGCTTTCGCCGACCGATAGCTCGGGCTGGGCGCTCGGCGCCGGCCTTGGCGGCCTCGGGCTTTTGGCGGCTGGCGCCCTGGCAGCGCCCTACGTTCGACTTGGACCGCAAGCAACAGGCATGGCCACCAGTGGCTTCGTGTTCGGTGCAGGAACCTGGGCAGCAGCCACGCTCGCCGCAGGACGGCCCGCCGACGCGCGCCTCGGCGGCGGACTGCTCGCGTTTGCGCCGGCTGCCGGCATCGTCGGTGCGCTGGCTTCCGCCAAATTCAATCCCGACGGCGTCGACTACGCCACGACCGCCGCGACCACGACGCTCGGCATGGGCGCGGGACTCGGCGTGGGCATGCTTTCCACATCGTCTCGGGGCAACGGCGAGTTTGTCGGCGTGCTCGGCGGCTCGCTGGTGGGTCTGACCGGCGGCGCCCTGTTTGCCGATAGAGCTCGTCTGCAACTCCCCGATCTGGGCGGTGCCGTCGTCGGCGCGGCGGAAGGCCTCTTGCTCGGGCAGCTCGTTCCGACCCTGCACCTCGAAGGCTGGGAAAGCTCGCGCAACACACAGGGTGCAACCTGGCTGGGAGTGTCGGTCGGCGCGGTGGCGGGTGCAGCCCTCAGTCATACGACCTCTGCCAGTGGCGGCGACATCGTCGTGGCATCGGCGGGCGGTTTGCTCGGCACGGGCGCCGGCATTGGCGCTGGCCTTCTGCTCGGCCACAACGACAGCCAACCCGAACGCATCGGCGCCGTCGCCGGGTCGCTCGGCGGCTTGGCCGCGGCCATGCTGCTCGACCGTCCGCTTCACTTGAGCGACGGCCTTGGATCGTCGGCGCCGGGCATGGCGCTGCTCGGCGGCTTGGCGGGTGCCGCGAATGGCGTCTTCCTTGCCGATGTCGTTCATCCAGATCTCGACGGAGAAAACGCGCAAAGCCGACGTGGCGGCGCGCTCCTCGGCGCCTCGCTGGGCGTCGCCTCCGGTCTCCTGCTTTCGAAAGAGTTCGATCCCGGCTACCCGGCGCTGGCCACCGCGGCGGGCGGCAGCTTGGCAGGAGCGCTGATGGGACGCGGTCTCATGATGCTGGCGCTCGACAATTCCTCGACGACGCGTGCCGATGGCGCGGGAACCATGGCGGGCTCGCTGGCCGGTCTGGGCTTGGGAGCGCTGGCCGCGCACGCCTCGCCGCTGACCCAGGCCGATGCACTTTCCTTGCCGTTCGGCGCCGGCTTCGGCGGATTGGTGGGTGCACTCGCTCCGACCTTCGGCGATACGACGTGGCCGGGTTGGCAGCGCACGACTGAGGGCGGCGCGCTTCTCGGGGTGGGCGCCGGCGCGGTCGCTGCCACGGCACTAAGTCATATGACCAGCGCAAGCCCCGCGCAGGTGGCGGCGGTCGGCCTGGGCAATCTGGACGGCGCTTTGGTGGGCCTGGGCGTTGGCATGATGATCGATCCGGCGGGACACGACCGAGCTTCACGCGTTGGCGTCGTGGCGGGCACGGCCGGTGGCTTGGCAGCGTCGCTGCTCGCCGAAAGTCAGCTTCATCTTGAAAACGGCTTCGGTCCGTCAGCCGTCGGAATGGGCCTCCTCGGCACCGGTTTCGGCACCATCGCGGGGCTGCTGGCCGGCGATGTCGCACAACCGCAAGACATCGCCAGCAACAACCACGAGCACGCCTTGCAGGGCGGTGCGCTGGCGGGCGCAGGGCTGGGACTGGGGACGGGACTGATTCTGTCTCGCTTCTATGCGCCCGACGACAAAGATCTGGGTACGGCGGCGGGCACCAGCGTGGCCGGTGCCCTGCTCGGCCGCGGCCTCCTGATGATGGCTCTCGCGGATCCGGCAACCAGTCGGCCGGACAGCGCTGCGACACTCGCCGGCTCGCTGGCGGGCCTCGGCGTTGGTGCTTTGGTCGGATACTACGCTCCGCTCGACGCCACGGACTACGTCGCGGCCCCCTTTGGTGCCGCGATCGGCGGCCTTGCCGGCGCGCTGGCCCCGTCGCTGGGCGATTCTACGTGGCCGGGCATGAACCGACGCAGCCAAGGCGGCCTTCTGGTCGGCGCTGCTGCCGGTACGATGGCCGGCACCGCGCTCGCGCACGCGACGTCCGCCAGCCCACTCGCGATCTCGCTGTCGGGCCTGGGAGCGACCGACGGAATGCTGACCGGAATGGGCGTGGGCATGATGCTCGACGGAGAGAGCAGCAGTCAGGCTCAGCGCATCGGCATGGTGGCCGGACTGGGTGCCGGGTTGGGCCTCGGCGCTGGGCTATGGGCGCACTCGGATTTCCACGCCGGGGCGCTTCCCTTCGTCTCGGCAGCGATTGCGGTCGGCGGTCTCGACGGCGCGCTCGTTCCGCGATTGGGACGCGCGCAAAGTAGCGACGTCAGCACCAAGGTCAGCCAAGGCGGCGTCCTCGCCGGTGCGGGAGCCGGCGCGCTTTTGGCAGCGTCGCTCGCCACCCAGCTCGATGTCGATGGTGATATCACCATCAATGCCCTGACGCTCGATGCTCTGTTCACGGGTGCGGGCGCGGGTGTTGGTGTGCTGGCCAGCAAACGCGACGACGCCCCCGTGCTCGGCATGCTGGTAGGCGGTAGTGCAGGACTGCTCCTCGGTGGCGCTCTCCATTCGTCCATAAACATCGACGAGGAGCAAGTGCCCTTCATCGGCACGGCCGGAGTGCACGGACTGTGGTTCGGCGGCTTTCTGCCCTATGTGCTCAGGCCATCGAGCGAGGTCGAAGACAAGCACGTCGTCGCCGGCCTTGCCGCCGGTGGCCTGGGTGCGACCGGCATGGCGATCCTCGGCAGCCGATGGGTCACGCCGTCGAACGAACGATTGGCCAAGGCAGGACTGGGCAGTGCCATGGGAGCATCCATCGCGGGCGGCACCGCGCTGCTTGCCAGCGATCTCAATGGTCAAGCAGGCTACGGGATGATGCTCGGGGGAACCGCCCTCGGCCTCGGCCTCGGCGCTTTGGCGGGTCCCTACGTAGACTTGCACGACAGCGCAGGGACGGTGGTCGCCGGTAGCGCGCTCGGGGCCGCCGAGGGCGTGGTCTTCGCATGGGCCGGGCGCGGCTCGGGCGAGCGCGACTACGCGGGCGCTGGCCTGATCGGTGCGGGCCTCGGCGCGGGCTTGGGTGTCGCCGCCGCCGCCGGCACCAGTGACATCGGCACCAGCAAAGCACTGACCAGCGTCGGCTTTGCCGCTTGGGGCGCCTGGATGGGCGCCTTCTCGGGCGCGCTTGCCAGTCGCGATTCGCACGAGGTTACACTGGGCGGACTCGGCGGCGCGAACCTGGGCGCGTTGGCCGGCTACGGCCTGGTACAGACCGACCTCGTGAACCCACGCGACTTCGGCTGGCTCAGCCTCACGGCCGCGATTGGTACCGCACTGGGCGGCGGCCTGGGCGCGGCACTGTCGAGCAAGGACGATCCGCGCCCCGCGCTCGCCGGTCTCGCCGCTGGGCCACTCCTTGGTCTCGCTGCCGGCGCCATCGTGGTACCGCGCCTGCGCTCGTCCGCCGAGAGTCACAGTCTTTGGGCCCCCGCGCGCACCGTCGCCGGCGTGTCGCTCTACAGAGGCGAGACGACGGGCGCGGATGCAACGTCGGCGGACGTACTCGCGCAGGCCAAGCCGTCTCTGCTCAAGGGTACCTTCGCTCGCCTGCGCAACTTCTTCGACGTCGAGACGTGGTCGCCCATGGTCGGCGCACTGCCAGCCCAGCCCGGCACGACAGACTCGACGCCGTTTCTCCTCGGTGTTACAGGAACTCTGCGCTGAAGAGCCGTACTGCGCACCGCCTATTCAGTTGTAGGCGCCCGGAAATACCCGTTTCAACGGCAATAGCGCTATTCTGGAGAACAAGTCCGAGCTCGTCGCAGGAGATCATCAAAGGCTCGGCAGAAGGGCTCACGTGGAGATGCGCGAATTTCGGCTTGCAAGCTACTGCGCGTTCGTTCTTGGTATCGGCCTTACGCTAGCGTCGGCTGGGACTCTGGCGCAGGAGCCATCAAGGAGGATCGAAGTTGGCCTCGCGGTTCGCTACATGCCGACGGGCTGGTTCGAATGGTCGGGGCGAACGGGGGCAACCGAGTCGGCTCTCGGCGCCTATCCCGCACTAGGTGGCGCCCTGTTCGTCGACTACCGCCTAAACCCGGCGGTGTCGATCGGCTTGATGCCGGAGCTCACGCTGAACGTGATCCCGAGGACGACGTACTACCCAGTCTCTGCGATGACTGCAGGGTCACTGCGGTTGAAGGTCGAGTATCCCGGGCTACGCGTTCTGGCCCCGTACGTGCTGCTTGCTCCCGGCTACTCATCAATGTTCACTTACAACAACACTGGCGTCAGTCCTGGAGATGCGCACGGCTTCGTACTGAGTGCCTACGCGGGTCTGCGCATACCGACCGGGACGCGCCATTCGGTCTTCGCCGAGGGCGGTTACCAACACGGATTCCAGAAGAACGACGGGCACAGCTATGCGCCAAGCTACCTGGTGCTATCCGCCGGCTGGCAGATGTCGCTCTAACGGCGACTTCCTTGGTGCTGTGGTAGCAGTCAGTGGCCAGCCTGCATCAAGTGTGTCGGTGGAAAACTGTTGCCACTAAGGAGTATGGTCATTGAAAAACATGGCAGCGATAGTAGGGGTGATGACACTGTTAACGGCATGCGGTGGGATGGAGGCGCCGTCGACTGGGCTTGATGCCGGGTTTGCTCCCGCCCCGACGTCCACCGACGAGCGTTCCTAGCCGTGCGGTCTCAGCAGCCGCCTTTGATAGTGCGCTCCTGCTTGACGGGCTTTTGCGCAGCCGACTTCTGCGCTTCAATCAAGGCGGGTATCTTGCGCTGGGCATCCTCGCGAAACCGGCGCACGTCTTCGTCGTAGCGACCGCCGGTCGGCACGAAGGCAGCTGACTGCAGGAACGCCTGGCTGAAGGCGGAAAAGCCGCCGCTCAAGATGGCGAGATTCTCGTATCCCAGTTCCTCGAGAATGCCATAGGTCTGACGTTCCTCAGCTTCATTGTCGCCGACCACGACCTTCTTGATCCGCCGCGATGCCAGCTCGTCGAGAGAACGACTGAAAAGGTCCTGCTTGGTCGCATGGATAGACCCTGGCAACGCAAGCGCCGAATAGTCCGCTGCCGAACGTAGGTCCACGATGCGCGTGTGGGGATCTTGGTCGACGATACGAAACGCGAGCTCGTCGATGGTCATCGTCTTCGCGGGATGGGCCGCCGCAAAGACGGGCGCCGAGACCTTGCGCAAGAGCCGAGTCTTGTAGTCCGGCATGAACAGAAGTGCGAAACCGACGACTACGACCAGGACGCCCGCGGCACCATGTCGGATGCGCGAAAACGTGTGCGACGGTGCCTGCTCGCGCGCGACTTTGCGCTCGATCTTCGTCGTCACGTAGAAAGCAACGACGGCCATCGCGACCACGAAGAACGCGAATGCGCCCTGCGAAATCCCGAGAGTGTCGAAGACTTTCACGGGTCCGCGCGCCGTCGACTCGAAGAACGCGAGGTACCGCGGAAGGCTCTCACCAAAGAGAAGAACGCCGAGCAATCCACCGCCAACGAAGAACATACCGTCGATCTTGCCAATCGCTGCGGCACAGACGCTGGTGCCGGGACAGTAGCCACCGAGAATGAAGCCTAGCCCCATGATGGCGCCACCCACGATGGCGGGCCGCAGCCACAGAGGGTTGACGAAGATGGCCTCGGTGTCGAGCACCCCCATCCATCCGAGAACAATGACTCCGCTCATGGCCGTGACCGCGGCGGTGAAGAACACTCGCAATACGGTGAAATCGTAGCCGTAGAAAACGCCGGCCAGTCGCCGTGATGACGAAAAGCCGGCCTGCTCCAGCACAAAACCGAAGGCGATGCCCAAAATCAGAGCAACGACTAGATTGAGTGGCTCGGAAATGAAGTCGGGAACGAAAGGCGCCATCACTTCCCCGCTTTCTTTGCAATCCAAAGCGAACGCGCAAACCACGCCGCCGCGTAGCCGGTGCCAAAGATCGCCATCATCGTAACGAAGCCCGCAGTCGAAAGCACCGCCATGCCGCTCAAAGCGGCGCCGCTCGTACATCCGCGCGCGAACTGTGCGCCGAAGCCGGACAAAGCGCCGCCGATAACTGCGAAGATCCAGCGCCGACGCCTTCCCACGGCTGGACCGGCTTCCGTCACTAGCTTGAGGCGGTCCGACAGGAGGCCCGAAAGAAAGGCTCCCAGAACGACGCCTGCGACTTCGAACACCAGCCAGGCCTTGAGCGGACTGTCGTGTTTGGGGTCGACGTACGCCGCGTAGAGCGGCGAGTGAGCCGCGTGCTCGGGCGTCACCGCACCAACGGACGCGATGACGACGTTCTTGAGCGCGCCGCTGGCGCCGAGACCGCGGCCGGTGATGACGATCGTGGCCAGGAG
>CAZTTW010000066.1:0-1831 GCA_964616265.1 uncultured Myxococcales bacterium
TTTCATCGGAGACAGCACTTCTTGTATTTCCTGCCGCTGCCACACGGGCAGGGGCTGTTGGGGCCGACGGACGGTGCGTGACTCGTGTTTAGCCTAGCTTTGAATTGGCCCACTGGCAAACGGGCGGAGAGGTGGCGGGCGAGTCGTTGCAGGGTGGGACGCGCGTGTCGGAAGAATTTTCCGTAAGCCGGACAAAGATACGACAGGCCGGTTTGTCCGTCGGCGGTGGCGCAGAAACGATCCTTGGGGCAGCCGCCGTTACAGAATTCGAGTACGTCGCAAGCGCGGCAAAGGTCGGGGAGGGCATCGAATTTGGCCTGACCGAACTGCTCCACTGCAGGTTGGTCCACGATATCGCGGAGCGGAGTTTGTCGGAGGTTGCCAAGCCTGTGGGCGTCGTCCACGAACTGATCGCAGGCGAAGACATCGCCGTTATGCTCGAGCGCCAGGACTCCGCCACAGGTCGGACGGAATACGCAAAGGGCGTGGGGCAAGCCCAGGAGAGGCCGGAGCGCTTCCTCGAAGAACTGCACCGAAAGCGAGCCAAGGTCGCGGGAGATCCAATCGTCGAACGTACGGCACAGAAATTCGCCGAGGACTTCTGGATTCGGGGTGCGGGGGCTGACACCGTCGAGAGAGGCCGGATCGTGCTCGACGAGGGGCAGGAACTGCAACGATTTGATCCCGAGCTCGCGGAAGAAGCGCATGAGGATTCCGGGATCCCGGGTGTTCTTGTCGTGCAGGACGCAAAGCACGTCGAAAGGGATCCCTGCCCGTCGGATCCGGACCAGCGCCTGGACGACCAAGCGCTGGGTGGCCAGATCTCGCGCGTCTCGTCGATAGGGATCGTGGTGTTCGGGTGGGCCGTCCAGGCTAAGCCCGACGGAGAATTTCTCCCTCGCCAGGAAATCGATCCACTCTGGATCGAGCCGGAGTCCGTTGGTCTGTAGACCATTGGTGAACTCGCGTCCGGGCGGCGCGTGCCGACGCTGGAGCTCCACAGCGCGACGAAAGAATTCGAGTCCCGCCAACGTCGGCTCTCCGCCGTGCCATTCGAAATGGGTGACCGGCCCTGGGGAAAGATTCAACCGTTGCTGAACGAAAGATTCGAGCAGGGGCTCGTCCATGCGCCCCATGTGCGATGTCGCTGCCGCGGGAAACCTGTCTGTCTTGGGCAGATAGTAACAATAGGCGCAACGCAGGTTGCACCGGGGCCTGGCGGGTTTCGCAAGCACCAGCGGGTCAGAAAGATCGTGCCGGCGATCTACGGTGGTAGAGGCGAGGGTCAAGGCGACAGGTGGACCCTAAAGAATTCGATCAGGCGCGCGAAAGCATCTCGGCTGGCGTTGGCATCGTACGCGGGGCGGTCTTCGTTGAAGAACCCGTGCTTGGCGCCGGGATAGATATGGCGTTCGAAAGGTCTTCCCGCCGCCGCGAGCGCCTCAGCGAAGGCAGGAATTCCCGCGTTGACCCGTTCGTCGAGGCCGGCGTAGAAGCCGATGAGTGGACTCTTGATACGTGGGACGCGATCAAGCGGCGGCGTAGTTCCGTAGAAAATGGCCGCTCCTGACAGTCCGGGTTCGGCGGCGGAGAGCAGACCCGCCAAGCCGCCACCCATGCTGAAACCGACACAGGCAAGTTTTCGTCCGCTGGAGAGCGGGGAGATCCGCAAGAGGAAGCCGCTGGCTTGTTCGAGGGCAGGAAGGTACTTGTCCAAGTCCCGGAGCTGGCCGAAAAGCAGCTCGTGGGTTTGCGAGAGCCGGCCACGGGCAGGCTCAGGCAAGTTCGAAAGCGCGGCGGGGGGAACCATTTTCCTCGACGAGATTGGCGA
>CAZTTW010000066.1:1841-5184 GCA_964616265.1 uncultured Myxococcales bacterium
AGCGCGGCGGCGCGATCCGCGGGGGTGTTGGCGGAGGCGGGCAGGGTTTGCAGGAAGGCTTGGTAATCGAGCACTCTGTCGGGTTGCAACGCTTCGGGGCGCACACCGTCCTTCGCGTAAAGGTCGGGCGCGTAGGCCACGTAACCGGCAGACGCGATCCGCCGGGTGACATCCTTGATGTGTTCGTCCACGCCCCAGATTTCCTGGATGACCAGGACGGACGGAAGAGGGACGCGGGCTCGTTCAGGCCAGGCAAGGAAACCAAGGCTATCTTCGTGTCGAATCCATTGGGCGGTGACAGGCATGGCGGGACTCCGTTGAAAAGGTGCGAATACGATCGAGATCGGCTTTCATTCGAAATTTCACTTTGACGGGCGGCTCAGGACGACACGAAATCCAGTGGTGTAATCCAGGGAATCTTGCGGCGAAAAATCCAGGCGGAAGGTCAGCGATAAAAATCGGGAAACCGAATCGGCCCACGAGCCGCCGCGCAGCGGTTTGGTGCCGCGGACGTCGTCGTAGTCGTCCTGGCACCATTGCCAGACGTTGCCTCCCATGTCGTAAAGACCGAACTGGTTGGGTGGAAAGCTTCCTACGGGGGACGTACGGGCGAAGCCGTCCCGGAGGTTCTCGATAACTTTCCAATTCCGCGGCCAAGCGTCGTCGGCAGTGTCGGTGCCGGCGTAATTCCCGGCTTTCTCCGGCGGCGGCCAGGAACTTCCCCATGCGTAGGCTCCGGATGAGCTTTCGTCTTTGTCCTTGGGGCGGCCCTCGCAGGGTTCGTTCAAACCCGCCGCTCGGCTCCATTCCCAGTCGGTGGGCAGGCGGTACTGTAGGTCGGCCGCGATCACCTTCTCGCCGCGCTCTTTGTCGGTAAGCCAAGCACAGAAGGCTTGCGTGTCGTTCCAGTTGACCCCGCAGACCGGATGCGTGGGGCCTTGGTCGAATCCGGGATTCTTCCAGCTGTCCCCGTGTTGGCCGTAACGCCGTCCTCGCAGCGACCACATTCCCTGGCTGGGCTTGCGGCCGGTGGCTTTGACGAAAGCAGCGTAGTCTTGCACGCGCACGTCCCAGACGCCGAATTGGACTTCCGTTCCCTTGACCGGGAGAAACCGCATCCCTAGCGAATTCGTCCAAGGGGCAGGCAAACCCGGCGATCGTTCCCTGGGGTATTCGCTGTTGGCCGGAGCGCTCGATTGTGGCGAAGGGGCACTCTCCCGGGAGCTGCACAGGAAACAGCCGCAGACCAACGGCACGATCGGTAGCACAAGCCTCGATAGGAATCGTCGCATGGTTGTGGGACGGTTACGCAATTTCAACTTTGGTACCGGGCCGCAGCGTCCCATCGGCCGTGCCTGTTGTTCTGGCAGCAAGGTTGCTGCAAAGGTGTGGAAATAACAGCAGCGTGGGCGGGGCGTCGGCGTCGTCTTTGGGTAAATACATGAACTAGAACTGTTTTGCCTGAATAGATCGAAGAGGCACCAATCTCGCATAGGGCACACCTTGCAGCCCCGATGCCGAACGCCCATTCATTCCCTCCGGACCATGCAAAGGAGTCGGGTCGCCGGCGTGTGTGGTCCGATTTTCGTGAGCTAGGGAAAGAAACCTGGGCCATTTGCGCCTCGGCCTTTCTGGCCGACATCGTCCTGGGCGCGATGTCGGCGACCTTCTCCATCCACGCCCACGCTTCGGGGCTCGATCCTGTCTCTATTGGGACCTTGGCCTCGGCGGGGGGCTTCGTCTCCATGGGCGTGACCATCCCGGTTGGACTGCTCTCGGACCGTATCGGGCGCAAACGCGTGATCGGCGGCGGCCACACGCTTTTCGCCTTGTCGATGGCCCTGCTTGCCGTCGCTGGATCCTTCTGGACGCTCATGGCTGGGCGGATCCTGTTTGCGCTGGGCAGCGTTTCCGTATTCCAGACGGGCACCGCGCGGCTTGGCGACATCACTCCGCCCCGGCTGCGTCACACCGCCTTCGGCTTGCTATCCACATGCATGGGGCTGGGCTTCGGGACCGGCCCGTTGCTCGGAGGCTTTCTCACCGATCTCCTCGGACACCTGCCGACTTACTTCCTGGTTAGCGCCGTCGGGCTCGTGGCGCTGACTATAGTCTTCCGATTCCTTGGGGGCGGAACCATCGGGGCGGAATCCCGTCCCGGTGTGCTGCGGGGATTGCGGAAAGGCTTTTCCGAAATACTGCGCTCGCCGGACATCCTGCTTGTGACCTTCGCCAACATGATGGCGGGCGTGACCTTCACCGGAACCATCGGAACCTTTCTGCCGCTCTATGGGCGCGAGCTGGCCATTTCGCAAACTTCCATCGGCGCGATGTTCGCCCTCCGCTCGTGGGTGTCCGCGTTGGGGCGGATCCCCGCGAGCGTGGCCGTGCGGCGCGTGGGGAACCATGTCTATCTCCTCGTCGGACTCTTCGCCGAGGCGGCCTGCATGTTTCTGCTTTGGTCCGCAAAAAGCCAGGGAACCATCTTGGTGGTGCTTGCGTGCGAAGGGCTCGCCTATGCCGGGTTCATGGTGGCCGGCCAAACGTACCTGGCCGCCCGGACTACTGAAAGCAACCGCGGCACGGTAGGCGGAATCTACGCCATGGCCTCGGGCTTGGCCGGAACCATTTCCCCCTTCGTTCTCGGCGTGGTGGCCGAGCGCCGAAGCCTTCGGACCGTTTTCGCGGCGTCGGGCGCGATCTTGGGGACGGGATTTCTGCTGTTCGCAGCAGGATTTTGGGTCTTGCGCTCGCGGCTACACCATGGGGATGAAAGTCTGCCGGAAGCCGCCCCGTCCGGTGTCCTGGCGGCGACGTACAGCCGAAAGCCGACGTTCAATCGGGACAGCGCCGTGGGATAGAGGAAGCTTGGTACGTGAATTGCTCTAAGGGAGCCTATTCGAGAAGGAGCGACAGACATGAAGCGAATCAATTCAACGAGACGAGTCGCGACAGCGGCGGCACTGCTGGCATTTGCGGGGTGGAGCACCGTGGTGGGGGCGAACGAAGTCGTCACCAAGGGACGCGGAATCGCACCCACAGTTCCAAGCAACACGCGATTGGTGCACCTCGCGCTGGGAGAAATCACGGCGATTGCCGCGCAGAAGGGCTGGTTGCAGGAGGAGTTTGCCAAGTACAACGCGAAGGCAGATCTCGTCAATACCAGCTCTTACACCGGTACCGCGACGGCCGTTCTCCTAGACCGAGGGGACTTGCACATCATTCGCGCGATGGTGAACTTCGCGCTGCAATACCCTGCGTCTGGCATGGACACGAGGGTCATTTGGGGTAGTGGCGTCGTCAATGAACATCGCGCCCAGACCATCGTGCTGAAAGACTCCCC
>CAZTTW010000066.1:5284-11768 GCA_964616265.1 uncultured Myxococcales bacterium
GTAGTGGCGTCGTCAATGAACATCGCGCCCAGACCATCGTGCTGAAAGACTCCCCGATCAAGACAGTCCCTCAGCTCAAAGGGCATTCATTAGCGACATCGATTTTGAGTTGCCCGTACTATGCCTCGGCGGAAGCGTTGAGGAACCAGGGCGTGAGCGTCGACAGTGCAGATCAAAAGGGAGACGTGCAGTACGTCAATATTACCGGTATCGCGGCGACGTCTGCATTCCTGTCGGGGCGATTCGAGGGTTTTGCACTTCATCCAACGACGTCGACCACGGCATCGCTGTTCATCCAAGACCAAGTTCGCTCGCTGGCGACAGCGGTGCCAGACGGTATGTACGTCAACAGTGGTGGCCGATCGATGGAATTCGCCCTGCGGGCATGGGTCGATGAAAATCCGGACTTGGTGAAAGCATTTCTGACGGCGCAGGATCGAGTTGTTCGATGGCTGGCATCGGATCATGGGGCACACTTGGACGACGCCGCGACCATCACGTCGCGTGCGTTGCGCATTCCCAAATCGGTCGCCCTTTTCGGTTTGAAGGACCTGGCGCAGACCGCCTGGGAGTTCGGGGAGACTGATGCGAACGATCTGACAAAAGCTTTGAAGAAGTACCAAGAGTACCAGTTGGCGGTGAAAGATCCTCTTTTCACGAAGGCGCACTTGACAGAGAAACAGATCGAGGCGCTGGTGGACCGTCGCTTCTTTACCGGCGGCGAGTACTTTGTGGATTCGGGCGAAAAGAAGAAGGGCGGAGGTGGCGCGCGAGGTGCAGCTTTGGAGGGTAGCGCGGATTCTGCGGGTACCAGACTAGCGCTCACCAAAGCTGGGCGATAGCTGGAGCGGTGTGGTGGGCCACTCCTCGAGTGGCCCTATCCGCTGGGTACAGCGGCTGCACGCTGGGGACTAGGCCGACCCTTCGCGCAAGTTGGCGAGCAGCGTTCGCTCCCACACGTCCCTCTGCTCTTCGTTCCGGATATCGGGCCGCAGGTTCTCGAAGAAGAGAGCACAGTCGGCATCGCTGGGAAAATAGTCGCGGAAACAGAGTGCGGCGCTCCGGTTTTCCGGCGCGAACCACTGAAACCTCAAGCGGCATCGCCGTTCCAGGGAGAAGAACAACGGCAGGTGCCCGCGTTTGAGACAGTGGAACATCAGGTGTTGAGTTGGATGGGCAAAGCCGTCGACGAGCACATCGCGCCACAGCGGTAAATCAAATCCGGTGGGTAGCTCCGCGCGTGCAATCAGCCGATCGGGAATTGCGCGCACAGCGGCCGCCAGGGCATCGAAGGCCCGTGTGTGGTCGGACAAGGCAACAGAAAGCGGGGTCCTTCGGTTCGATTGATAGACTGCTCGGTTGAACGCGGCCACGTCGATGGAAGAGACCTTGGTGGTGCCTGCTTCGAAGGCTCGTAATCTACCCCCGCAATACTCGGCCCACGCGTTGATGTGGCAAAGCAGGTCGCGAAGGTTCCAATTCTCGAAACGGCTTGTGGGCGGATCGCTGGCCCACATTTTGTCCACCACTTGGGCAACCGTGTCGCGCGTGGCGATGATTGCGTCGGAGACTTTCTCGCGGATGTCAGTCTCTTGCCAGCGTGGTAACCCGACCCTGGGCTCTTCTTGGGTGGACGAAATGGATGTTCGTGACATGGGTGCGAATCAAAGCAATGCCCATACCCGACCTGTGAGCAGGCCGGGATATGGGCCTCGGCTACAGGCGCGTCTAGACCAGCGGGGCGATGCCGCTGAAGTCGTTCGCCTTGCCGAGGATGTCGAGGTAGAGCGAGATTTGTCCCCGGTGGTGGGTTTGGTGGTTGAACACGTGGAGCACGAGTCCGCCGAAGTCCTTCTCTTGTTCCACGCCCTGGTAGTTCTTGAAGCGCAGACGCTTGCCGAGGTCCGCGGACGTGATTTCCTCGGCGAAGCGGGTGAGCACGGCATCGATCGCCTTGCGGTCCGACTCATAGTCGGCATACTTCGGGAACAAGATCTCGCCCTTCTCGATGGTTCGCCCGAAGAGTGGGTGGTCCACGTAGGCGAAGGGACGCAGTGCCGCGAAGCGCTTCAACCAGGCCAGGTCGCCGGAAAACAGGTGCGAAGCAAGCGAGCGGATGGTTGGAAAATACCCTCCAAGCGGCTTGTTCCATTCCTCGGTGGTCAAGTCGGCAAGCACACGGCCCATTTCATCGTTGGCGTGGCTATTGTAACGGGCGAGCAGTTTGAACGTATCTGTGGACATGGTTTCTCCTGTGGGCCGTGTTTTGTGCGCCAGAGACGCTGCACGATGCGTGCCGTGTGAAGGGTTCATCTCGGGAATCACCCAAGATTTTTGCGACTTCGTCCTCGTCGTTGGTCGGGGTGTGGTACGCGGATTGCTCGTTGCTGGACCGGCCGTCACAACAAGGGAAACAACGTGCAGTACCGAACCTTCGGAAAAACCAATTGGCAGGCGTCGATCCTCGGGATGGGGGCCATGCGCTTGCCCACCAGCGATGGGAACCGTATGGGCACGAACGTCGTTGGGGACGAGGCGGTGGCGCTCATCCAGGCGGCCATCGACGGCGGCGTGAACTACGTTGACACCGCGTACATGTACCATGGCGGGCGCAGCGAAGTCGTGGTGGGGAAGGCGCTGCGGGGCGCTTATCGCGGAAAGGCCAGGATCGCCACCAAGTCGCCGGTGGCGCGGATCAAGTCGGTTGACGAATTTGATCGTATTTTGCATGAACAGCTCGGTCGCCTGGGTGCCGAGCACATCGACTTCTACTTGCTCCACGGGCTCGATCGCGCCAAGTGGCGGACCGTCCTTGAGCTTGGGCTACTACGTCGGGCCGAGGACGCGCGCGCTGCCGGAAAAATTGGGCATCTCGGCTTTTCCTTTCACGACGAGCCCGCCGCCTTTCCAGAGATCTTGGATGGGTACGACGGATGGGAGTTTTGCCAAATCCAGTGCAACTACATGGATACCGACTTCCAGGCCGGCACGCGCGGGCTGGAGCTGGCCCATCAGAGAGGGATTCCGGTCATCGTCATGGAGCCGGTGCGGGGTGGTCGGTTGGCGGCCCCGCCCGCCGAGGTTGCCGCCGTGCTGGCCGCGCACCCGTCGCGACGAACGCCTGTCGAGTGGGCATTGCATTGGGCGTGGGATCGCCCCGACGTAGCCATCGTACTCAGCGGGATGAGCAGCCTTACGCAGGTGCGAGAAAACCTGGCCGCGGCGGATAGTGCTGCCCGCGGTGCCTTTGGGCCGTCCGAGCGTGAGACACTCAATCGGGCTGCCCAGCTCTTCCGCTGGCGCGCGGCTGTTCCCTGCACGGCTTGTGGCTACTGTGTTCCGTGTCCCCACGGGGTCAACATTCCCCGAAATTTCTCGCTGTACAACGACGGCATCATCTACGACAACCCCGCCAACGCGCGTTTCACCTATTTCCAGTTCATGCCGGAAAAGGCTCGCGCCTCGGCCTGCACCGCCTGCGGCGAATGCGAGCCTAAGTGTCCGCAGAATATCGACGTGGCGGCGTGGATGGGGAACATCCGGACCGCCTTCGCGGGATGACCGCGGCGAGGCTAGCGCTGGTCAGTCGTACGATTCTGCGAGTGCCGATGCCAATTCGTCCTCGCCAACAGCTCGCGACCAGTCGCCATCGGGGAACCGCACCATCTTTCCAATGGATTCCTGGAACACGAAGCGGATCTCGTCGCGCCGGGCCTTCTTGTCGGTGTACATTTTGTCGACGATGCGCGCGGCGGGGACGTTTGCCGGGATCTTTGTGGGCAATCCGATGCGCGCGAGTAGTCGTTCCACCCGATCCACTTCCACGCCGCGCACGTAGCCCGAGCGCTTTCCGAGCCGCAACTGGAACATCAGGCCGATGGCCACCGCCTCGCCGTGCGAGAGCGTGAAGTCGGCCAGCGGCTCCAGTGCGCGACCCAAGGTGTGACCCAGATTGAGCACTTGCCGGAAATTGGCTTCGTGCACGTCCGCGGCCACGACCCGTGACTTGATCTCGCAGTTCGTCCGCGCGATGTGTGCAGCGACGGCTGGATCGATGCCACCGCCCGTGGATGCCGCCCGCGCCAGGTGTTTTGCGTGTTGCTCCAGGTACGCGAAGAAGCCGTGATCTCCTAGGCAGGCGTGTTTGACGTTTTCCGCGAGGCCGTTGCGGATCTCGGTCGGCGGCAAGGTGCTCCAGGCCGCGGTGTCGATGTAGACCTTCTTCGGTTGGTGGAAGAGTCCAATCAGGTTGGTGGCGACAGGCGTGTCCACGGCGGTCTTGCCGCCGACGGAAGCGTCCGCCGCGCCAAGCAAGGTGGTGGAATAGACAAGGAAGGGGATCCCGCGGGCGAAGGTGCCGGCCAGAAATCCCGCCACGTCCGACACCACCCCGCCGCCGAGGGCGATGACGCCGCTGTCTCGGCCGAAGCGCGCGGCGAGAAGCGCGTCCTCTAGCACAGCCTTGGTTTCGCGGGTCTTGTGCCGCTCGCCGGGCGCGAAATCGAACATGGAAGCGTCGAGGCCACCGTCTCGCAGACGGCCAAGCAGGTTTTCGCCGTAGCGCGCCCTCACCCTGCCGTCGGTGATGACGGCGATCCGATTCGCCCCGGGGAGGATCTTCGCGCGGAGATCCTGCAAAACTTGCTCGAAGAGATTCTCGCCGATCTCGATGTCGTAGGACTCGTCGATGGTCCTGCGCAGCGGGACCCGGATCTTGTGGTGACTACCCACGTGCCCGGTTAGCGGGGTTCTCTGCGGCGTTGCCGAGCAGCTTGGCCAGCAGGGTGGTGAGCTCGTCGTTCTTTCGCGCGACTACCGAGATGCCGTAATTCACTGCTTCGACCCCGCGGCCGTCGTCGAGCGCTTCTAACGCCTTCACATAGGCAGCGCGCACCTCTGGCCGCAGATCGGCGGGAACGTGCGCCAGGTAGTTGCCGAAGCTGCTGGATTCCGAGAAATCCACGTAGACGGCGGCGTTACGGTGCCGGGTGAGATTGCGCTTCACCTGCAGTCTCTCCACTTCGAAGCCCGCGTCGGTCAGCAGCTTGATGAGCTCTGTCGACGTGGTGCCCTGCCGGGTAGACACGGTGTCGTCTGGGTTCACCAGGCCATGGTATTTGGGCGCCGCGAGGATTCGCTTGAGGATCTGTCGAATCGGCGTGATTTCGGCCAGCTCTTTCGCGCCAGTGGTAATGCCGATCTTGCCTTTCGGTTTCAGTACGCGGTGAATTTCGGAAAGAGCCTGCTTCTTGTCTTGCACCCAGTGGAATACCGAGCTGAGGTAGACCACGTCCACGCTCGCGTCCGCCTGAAATCCGAGATCTTCCGCCGAGCCCACCTGGTAGCGAGCATTGGTGAAGGTGTTCTTTTCATTCGCCACGCGAATGCGTTCCGGGAGTGGGTCGATGCCGATGAGCTTCCCCTCGGGACCCAGCTTGGTTGCAAGAACTTTTCGGCCGAGCCGTCCGGTACCGGCGCCGATATCGAGCACCACATTGTTTGGCTGGATAGCCAGGCTTTCGACGAGGTCGTTGCCCTTCGCGAATTGGCTGTCGCTAAGCTCGTCGTAGGTCACCGCCAAGTCGGCCCTGTCGAGATTGTACACGGTCATGGATTTGCTTTCCCTTCGGGCGAGCGAGGTGAGCAACTTTCATGCCTTCGACTCGTCATGAATAGAGTCATAGAGGAACCTAAATAGGTGTTGCTCCTCGCGCAACGCTGTTGCTCGGATGTTGGATTGGCAACACCTTGGAAAGGTTCGTGTCGAATTGTGGTGTCTAGGCCGCGCCCAAGCTTGGCCCACGTATTGCGAATGCTTGTGGGAGGACCAAACAGCATGAGTCACGAATTCAAGACCATCGAACCCGAGGCGCTAGCGGGAAACCCGTTCACCTTGTTCGGCAAGGGATGGCCGCTTCTTTCTGCCGGCCGGCTCGGCAAGTACAACGGGATGACTATTTCTTGGGGCGGGCTCGGGGTGCTGTGGCGACGGAAGGTCGCCACGGTTTACGTACGGCCGCAGCGCTACACGTTCCAGTTTGTCGAGCAAGAGCCCTATTTCAGCCTCTCGTTTCTCGACGAGTCGTACAAGCCCGCGCTTGATTTTTTCGGCAAGAAATCCGGCCGCGATGTGGACAAGGCGAAGGCGACCGGCCTTACCCCCGCCGCCTTCGACGACAAGACGGTCTATTTCAGGGAAGCGAAGCTGGTGCTGATCCTGAAAAAGATCTACGCCGACAATTTTGAAAAGAACCGCTTCATCGGGCTCAACCCCGACGAGTTTTACTCCTCACCGGAGGACTACCACCGTCTGTACATCGGCGAGTTGGTCAGCGTTCTGGAGCGTCCATAGGAGTCACCCATGCCACACATCATCGTCAAGCTGTATCCCGGACGACCCGAGGAGACCAAGCGTGCCCTTGCAGACAAGATCAATCAGGTCGTGATGGATGTCTTGAATATCCCGGATGAGGTCATCTCTGTC
>CAZTTW010000067.1:0-5534 GCA_964616265.1 uncultured Myxococcales bacterium
GCTGGTGCTTGCCCCGTCTTCACGTAGTCCGCCCGAGCCGAAGCCGTCGGAGCCAAATGCTCCCCTCAGCGAGTTCGACCCGGTTTGCCCACCGTGCCCGGTCAATTTCAATGCGTCGCCGCCGCAGGCGAGCCCGAGCCAGATCATCAGCAAGAACGCCGAAGCTGCCTTCATCCTTGGAATGAGAGCGCCGGGACGCCTATTTGGCAAGCGCGCTATGCGCGCGATCTCGTTTCCAGACGCTCGGTATGCGCAAAGTGCTTCTACGCCGCAAGCGCTTTCACCTCGGTCACGGCGCGATCGACCTCTTCGGAGGTGTTCAGCAGCCCTGGGGTCAAGCGCGCGTAGGACGTGGCGTACGGACTGTCGCTGGCGATGATTCTTCGACCGAGCAGCCGCTCGACGACGGTCTTGGGGCTCATGCCGTCGATCTCGAAGCAGGTGATTCCGGCCGACAAGGCCTCGGACATCGGCGTGTGCAACTTTACCCGCGGGATCGCCGCCAGTCCTTCCCGACAACGCCTGCCGAGCTCGTGAATACGCGCAGTGACGCGCGCCTTGCCGATCTTTTGGTGGAAACGAAACGCCGGGGCCAGAGCCCACCGGTGCTCGTAGGCGTGGAAACCGCCCGGCGTCGTGCGTGGGCCCGGTGGCAGAGCGTCGGGGGCCTTGCCGTTCATCCAGGACTCGAGCGCGGCCCACTCGAAGCTCGGAATGATTCCCGAATGCCCGGCCCAGGCATCGGACTTCCCCCACACGATTCCCGTTCCGCGCGGGCCAAAGAGCCACTTGTGACAGCCGGCTACAAAGAAGTCGCAACCCAATTCGGCCATGGATTCCGCTTCGACACCGAAGGCATGCACACCATCGACACACAAGAGTACGTGCTCTCCCTCGGGCCGCTTGCGGTTGAGCTCGGCGAGTGCGTCCGCCATGCGACGGATGGGCAACTTCACGCCCGTCGATGAATGGACCCAGGTCACTGCCACGACACGCGTGCGCGGACCAACACCCTTCATGAGGTTCGAAACGATCTCGCCCTCGGTGGCCCGCTCCGGCACCGCATAGAGTGCGATCTTACGCAGCTTGGCCCCCGTGTGCAGCGCACGCAAGCGCAGTGACTCGTGAGTTACGTAGTGGTCGTGCGTCGTCGTCAGAATCTCCTGTTGCGGGCGCAAAGGCAGTCCGCCGTAGAGCATGGCCAGGCCCATCGTGGTGCTCCCGGTAAGCGCGATCTCGTCGGCCTTGCCGCCCAGGTAGTCCGCCGCGGCGACGCGCACTTCGGCCTCCAGAGGAAAATGCTCATGCAGATAGAGCACCGGGTTCTCGTCGAGGCCGCGCCGGTGACGCTCGATCGCCTCGCGCACCGGCCGCGGATGAGAGGCGAACAGCATGAGCGCCATGTGAACGTAATCGTGACCGAGTAGGAACTGACTGCGCACGCCGTCCCAGGTGTCGAGAACGTGATCGCCGTCGGGGTGCGACGGCTGCGACGCAATCGTGGGTTCGGCGAACGCTCGGTTTCCGAGGATCGCCGTCGTCAAGGATCCCGTGATGAAGTGCCGCCGATCGATGTCCATTGCCTCCTCCGTTGTCTGTTGCCGCTGCCGCCGTAGCTCGGCTGTCCGGGCTTAGCTTAGCAACATCCATCGTCACCGCATGGCCGAGCTGGCTTTGGGGATTCGTTCTGCCAATTGGAACGCGTGCACGACGTGGATGTGACCGCCGTTGGCCAGATCCCCGGGGGCTGTTGCGGCATCGCCGTAGCGCACGTTGAGGTCGACGCCCCCTTTGACATACGCACGAGAGACTAGTTGGGAACAAAAGAACGCGCGATGGTTCCGGCAGCGTGAGCGAAGGTGAAACAATCCGAAAGTCAGCCAGTCGAGGACGAAGGCCGCAAGGTGGTCGTAGGCGAAGGGAAAGCCGAGATAGCGCCGAGCTTCGGCAATTGCGGCCGCAGGTGAGAATTTCGCAAGATACCTTTCGTCGATGCGCCAGAGCTCAATCGCGCCAGGATAGGATTTGAGTTCGTTGGAGAGCAGGTCCATTCGGACTCCTTTACGGACCGCTTCGATGAAACAGACGTGTTCCACACCCTCATTAGTCTCGTACTTGTAAGGGTCTTGTGGGCTACTGCGGAATGCGATGGCCGCGTGGCTGTACGGAGAGTCTGTTCCAATTTCAATCAAATCAGAAGCCAGTGGATCGCCGCGAAAGAGCAGTATGTCGGCATTCTTGATGTCGGCTCGGACCACGCTGCCAGGGCCGTAGGCCTCGACGCGCTTGGTGCGTGTTTGCTGGGCTTGATTCAGAACACTCTGCGGACTGGTCTGTGTCATTGCTCTCCTCCTCCTGCGTTCATGCCGCGCAGCATACGCATCCTACCGATCCCAATCAACCTGGGGCCCCGTAGCTGTCGTCGCGTAGGGTCGGTGGCGCGGCGGAAGCTAGTTGGCGTCTGCCGACGGTTCGTGCTGCGCATCGACGGTGTCCGTCACCATCGCGTCGCTGCGGGCGTCGAGCACCGACGCATCCACAGCGTAGGCATTGGGACCGGAGGTCGAGATCGGATAGTCCGACATACAGGGAATGGAACAACCGGGTACGACCTGCGAGGGTGGCTGGCAGACGAGCGTGGATCCCTGGCCGGTGCAAGTACAGTATTGCCCGCCAGGGCCAATACAGTCAGCTCCTGCGTATTGCACGCACGAGCCTCCCGGCGTAAGCTCGCGTGACTCGCAGGTCACCGCTGGACAAACCGGAAGATTGATACCGGGGCAGAGCTCGCCGCAGGTGCCCGATCGGCAGACCGCCGGTTGAACCTGGGCATAGCCACCGCCACAATAGAAAGTGTCGTCGGTCAGACAAGCGGCATCCCATTGGGACTTGGCATTTGCCAGGGTCGAGAAGGTAAGCGAGCGATTGACATACACGTTGCAGATACTGCTGCCCGGGATTTGAATGTCAGCGGTCACGACCTGACAATCGGCGTCGGTCGAACAGGTCGACGCCGTATCGATGAGCGCGCGGATTTGGCCGCGCATGGCCTGACAACTGTTGGCTGCAGCCGGGCGGGCCATGATGACGGCAGGATCGACTGCGACAAGCTTCAGGTTCTTGCCTGCCTTGAACGCCAGTTGGCCTCCGTTCAGATCGAGGCTGAGCGCGTCCTCGCCGGGATCCTGGCCGCTTGGGATGACCGAAGCACAGACCGAGGTCGGTGCTGGTGGGCTATCGCACGAAATGAAAGAGCCACCATCGTTGCTCTCTCGCCAGTGGCGTTGGGCGGAAATCAGCACCGATGGGCCGTTGCTAGCCGTGACCAGAACTGCCGTGCAATCGTCGCCCGAGGAAATCGAGTTGGGACTCGAGGAATTCTGGCAAACGCCACCTATGGTCGCCGAGCTGGCGGGTGGCACGTCGAGGGCCGCGACTTGGCCGGCGGTCAGCGTCGCCCCATGGGGCTCATCCAGGTCGCCGCTGTCGAGGCCAGCCGCCACTTGGGACAAATCGCCATTGCAGTCGATCTTGCGCAGCAACCACGTGAAGGTCACGGTTTGCGATTGGGTCGTATGATTGACGAAGAACGGGTAATGCGGCCACGAGGGCGGGGCGCTTGTAGCCAGGCACGCGGCAGCACCAAGCACGACCGCTGCCCTTTGCAGAAGCCGTTGCCCCGAGTAGACGACTAGGCGACGCTTCGAGCCCGCGATCCACCAACTTACGGGCAAGACTGTCAGGGCCACCAAGTCAGTCACATCCGGCCATAGTCGCCAGCGAAATCCGAGTCGCCCAGCCAACGCGACAATGGCGTTCGATGCCGAGGTCGACAGATCTCCCGCCGCAAAAACCATGCTGACCGCGAGGAAGGCCAACCCTCGTCGCGTCCGCAGCCGCACGGGCAGAAGACTGGTCAACAAGACCGGCGCAACCACCAGAAAGGCAAAGTCACTCAGCTTGCCGGTCAGCCAAGCGGGCACGGCGCCCGCGCCTTTGAGAAGGTTGTCGTTGACCAGCAGCAGAGCCAACGCCAACCACCAGACGGGATGACCGAGAGGGGAAAGGTCGAAGAGCCGCGCGGGCGGGTGCTCCGAGCGTGCTCTGCTCGCGTCGTCGGGCTGAACGCTACCCATCTTGCAGAGGGTAGCATCGTTCGCGTCGCTGCCCAGGAAAGGGAGCGATCCACGCCACACGGCGGCCCTGACTCGAACGAAGCGACTATCCTCGCGAGCGCCGCCGAAGGCGTAGAACGAGCATCAGAGCGAACAGCACCATTGCCGACCCGGTCGAGCTGGGGTGGCTGGCGATGGCACAGCCCGAAGAGCCGCCGTTCGATCGGGTCGTCGAGCCCGATTCTCCACTTGCTCCGCCACTGCCCGCGCTTGAGCTTCCGCCGCTGCCAGGGCTGCCGCCCAAAACCGTGCTGCTTTGGGTGCTCCCGCCGGCCGCACCGCCGCTGCCAGCGACGCCGCCCGCGCCTGACCTACCACCACTCGGCGACGCGCCTCCGCCCATCCCACCGCTACTCATCGCCGCGCCCCCGCTGCCGGTGGCACCGCCGGCTTGCGAACCGTCTGTCGACTTGCCCCCGCTCCCAGGAACGCCGCCGGATCCTCCTGGGGTTCCACCCGAGCCGCTCGATCCGCTCGAACCGCCGGTGCCCGTCGCGCTACCACCTGGCACGGCGCCGGGACAAGCCGTTGTCTCCGGGTCCTGACCCCCGGCCTTGTCGATGCCGAAATAGGCTGCCAGGGTAGGTCCGTCGAGCGACACCGTGTGCCCAGTGTTGGCCAGGACAAATGTCTCGTAAACCGTATAGCAGGAGTTCTTCCAGAACTGGTGGGTCGTCCCGCTCTTGGGGGTGTTCTGCTCGGTTCCCGTCGGCGTCTCGCTCAGGGAAAGGACGTTCGTCCACTCCTTGATGTCCTCGGCCACGTTCTTGAAGTTGAGCGTGGTGTCGGTCGCGCCATGCCACTGCTGGAGGCGCGGGCGATGTCCGGTGTAGTCCGGGAAATAGGAACGAACCAAGTCGCCCCACTGCGCTCCGGTCTTGACGACGGTACCGTTCGCGCATGTGCCACTCCACTGGCCGGTGCCGCTGGCAGGTTTTCCGGTGACATCGTTGTAGCCGTCGGCCCAACAGCCACAGGGGACGCCCATGATCGACACGCCGGCCATGAAGACGTCGGGATACACGCCGAGCAGCGCTTCGGTCATGATTCCTCCCGATGAGTCGCCCGACACGTAGACCCGGCCGGCGTCGCCGCTGTACTTGGAGAGGGCGTACTTCACCATCTGAACGACCGCGCCCGTGTCCCCGCCACCACCGTGCTTCAGCGACCTGACCGAACCCGCATCCCAGCAGTTCTCGCCGGTGGCCTCCGGGTAGATGATGACGAAGCCATTGGTGTCAGCAATCTTTTCGAGCGTTGCCATCGAGGCGTGAACGGAAGCCGCATCCCCCTGGCAATGGTGGCAGTACACGACGATCGGTGGCTTGCTCGCCACTGTGGCCGGGATGTAGTCGTACA